>NZ_JQZY01000015.1:0-145823 GCF_000765965.1 Porphyromonas sp. COT-052 OH4946 | reverse complement strand
TGAAGTGATTTAAACTAATTGATCCAATGAGAAACAGCGTACTAATAGCTAAAATTGTTATATTATGGGTGACCAAACTCATTCATAACAACATCCCTATGTACGCTGTGTTGGACAAACATACAATAAAAAGTGAAATATTGCCTCATTTATGTGTGGCCAAACGTGGTTTCGTAACTCAAAGTAGTCTTGTTGAAATCGTAAATGCCATTCTTTATAAACTGAAAACAGGGTGTCAGTGGAAATATTTACCTGTAGATTCCCTGTTCAGTGACAAGGTTCTGACCTATGGTGCGGTATTTCATCATTATAACAAATGGAGTAAAAAAGGTGAATGGAAATCTCTTTGGCTTCATCTTTTGAATAAGCACCGTACAAAGTTTGATATGTCAAGTGTAGACCTTGACGGAAGTCATACGGTAGCTATGCGTGGTGGAGAGGAGGTTGGTTATCAGGGTAGAAAAAAGCGCAAGACAACCAACGCTCTTTATATTACAGACCGGCAAGGCATACCGGTTATCATGTCTTCGCCTAAAAGCGGCGAACATCATGATACTGATGACATAAAAAACGTAATCCGCTCCATGATGCATGACCTTGGGATTGCAAAAGTCAGAACAGATGGTCTTTTCTTGAATGCGGATGCCGGATTTGACTGTAAAGCTCTTCGAAGTGTACTTGGCTGTCATGGAGTAGTCTCCAATATCTGCATCAATAAAAGAAACGGGACTCCCAATAATACCATTGTGGACGAACTGTTGTATGCTGAACGTTATGCCATTGAGAGAACCAATGCATGGATGGACAGTTACAGGACTATTTTAAATCGATTTGAAACAACGGTTAGGAATTGGGAATCATGGAACTATATTGCATTTATGGTAATTCTGCTAAGGAAATGTTTGAGAAAAAGAAAAGTTTAAATCACTTCANAAACAACGGTTAGGAATTGGGAATCATGGAACTATATTGCATTTATGGTAATTCTGCTAAGGAAATGTTTGAGAAAAAGAAAAGTTTAAATCACTTCAATTTTAATCCCCCCTTTCCCCTAATTGTTGTCATCTGGAGGCGGTTTGAAGGGTTCGTTAAGCCACTTTTCAAGATCAATTTTGGTAAAAGTGTTCAGCCTTAACGACACGACAAGGTTTGCCAGTCCCCATTTGTAACGAGCAGTATGCTTTAGCCAACAGAGTAGCAACATCGTTGTTAAAGCAGTCCATATCTGCGTTTCCACAGCATTGCGAGATGTCCCAATAAAGCTCTTTATACGTAGTAATTGTTTGAGATTACGGAAGAAAATTTCGATTTGCCACCGTGACTTGTAGAGCGCTGCGACGGTTGATGCAGCTAATTGCATATTGTTAGTGAGCAATTGAAGCGTAAACTCGTGTTCCTCATTCCATATTGCAATGCGTCGAAGTCTTTTCGGGTATTTCAAACTCGTCTTGGCTCCCTTGAGTTTAATAATTTCATCTATTAGTACATTTTGAGCTGCGTGTTGTGGTAAGTCGAGTTCTCGGATAGGCTCATAAAGGAGGTTGTCCCTATGGCGGACTACAAAAAGTACATGCTTGCTGTCCCAATCATTCAACAGTTCGAAATTACAGTAGCCCCTATCCGCCACTACTACTGAATGAGGGGCTATTGGAATGTCAAAAGAGGCTTTGTCGTCTGTACATTTTCCGGTGCTAATGGTCACGAATTCAGGTAGAAGAGTGTCATAATCGAGCAATGTGTGCATCTTAATGGCACCCTTTGTTGTGGTGTAGTGTGCCCAATCGTAAAGGGACAGCGTCAAGCTCACCATTGAGGAATCAAGCAGTTTTATGGGAGCCTTGAAACGGAATTTGCTACGTTGCCACAAGCTCTGCTGTCCAAAATGTTGAAAAGTGGCATAGTAGATATCTCTGAATACCTTACTATTCCTGTGNGCCTTGAAACGGAATTTGCTACGTTGCCACAAGCTCTGCTGTCCAAAATGTTGAAAAGTGGCATAGTAGATATCTCTGAATACCTTACTATTCCTGTGGGCGTTCCGGTAAGCGATGGTAGATTTAGAAGGTGCACGAGCTATTCCTAAGTGGTTGAGATTGCCGTTGGCAGAATTAAGACCATTGGAAATGTCTCTCACAGAGTCGCAGTTTGAGAATTGGCTGAACATCATACTAACAAACTGACTCCAAGTATCGTAACCCTTGCAATGTTTGTCTGTACCTGACTCCCGAATAATCTTTCTAATCTTTTCTTTCGGTAGTTTACCGATGGCTTGCGCAAAGAGTGTTATATTTGTCATAAAGGAAGTGGAGGAGTAGGGCTCTCTTTACTAAGGTAACATTTTGTTCCTTAGCTCTGCTTCCTTTTTCTTATATCCTCCAAAACGTTTAGGACNTTTGTCATAAAGGAAGTGGAGGAGTAGGGCTCTCTTTACTAAGGTAACATTTTGTTCCTTAGCTCTGCTTCCTTTTTCTTATATCCTCCAAAACGTTTAGGACGACATTGCTTCCGGAGCCAAAAGAAAAAAGTTTACGCGCCATGTTTTTAGAAGTTATAAATGCCAAAATTTGGGCACCTAAACGGACTTGATGTCAAATCGATGCTTCTTGCTGTCTATGTGAGTTCATGTTCGAAGATCGTATTGCCGTACCGTTGACTCTGACCGCGATTCTTTTTTCTGCTTTCTGACAGTGCTCGAAAAGCCTCAGACTACGGCCGTATTTCATTATCTTTGTTCTATAATCATGGACTATTATGAATAACGATCTCCAATTTACTATGGTGGCTAAGACCCTTTACGGGTTGGAGGATGTCCTGGCTGCCGAACTAACAGCCCTGGGTGCTGAGGAGGTAACCGTGGGGCGGCGTATGGTCAGTTTTCGAGGAGATAAGAGGATGCTCTATCTTGCTAATCTCCGGCTGCGTACAGCACTGCGCATTTTGAAACCTGTAACGACTTTCCATGCGAAGACGACAGATGAGATTTATGAAAGGCTCAGACTTTTCGATTGGACGACCGTTATGTCATCGGATCAAACTTTCTCCATTGATTCCGTCGTTTATTCCGATTCGTTCAAGAACAGTCAGTATATAAGCTATCGTACCAAAGATGCTTTGGTGGATTTCTTCCGTGATCGTGAGGGCAAACGCCCTTCTGTCCGGCTGTCCAATCCTGATATTCTACTGAACTTACATGTGTCGCACGAGGAAGTAACCCTGTCGCTTGATAGCTCGGGCGAGAGTCTGCACAAGCGAGGTTATCGTGTGGCCGAAACGGCAGCTCCTCTAAACGAGGTACTGGCTGCAGGTATCTTGCTCAAAGCTGGTTGGGATGGCAGTACGGATTTGATCGATCCCATGTGTGGATCCGGAACGTTCCTGATCGAAGCTGCCCTGATTGCCTGCAACATTGCTCCCGGTATCTATCGGCGAGGCTTTGCTTTCCGGCGGTGGGCGGACTTCGATCCCGATCTGTATGATGAGCTGTACCATGACGACAGCGCAGAACGGGTATTCGATCATATCATCTACGGTTCCGATATTTTGCCACAGGCCGTAGCTGCGGCCAGAAGTAATGTGGAGCGAGCCGGTCTTGGCAAGTACATTTCTCTGAGTGTCCTACCCATGCAGCAGCGTCCGAAGCCTGAATCCAGGGCTATGCTCGTGATGAATCCTCCCTATGGAGAACGTATCAAAGTGGAGGATATGCAGCAGTTGTATGCCATGATCGGGGAGCGACTCAAGCATAATTATGCAGGTTGTTCTGCATGGATTTTGGCTTTCAAGCCGGAGCATTTCAATCATATCGGTCTTCGTCAGTCCCATCGAGAGAAGTTGATGAATGGAGCCTTGGAGTGTGAGTTGCGAGGTTATGAACTCTTTGAGGGACGACGCGATTCATTTGCCGAAAGAAAAAGTCGTCAAGCCGAAAGAGAACAAGGCGTAGGACGGAAAATCGACCGTCGTGACGTTTCTGCCGGAAGGGAAAGACGCCCCAACTCCATGGATCGAGAAAATAAGCCTCCTTATCGTTCTCCTCGTCCTGATAAGCCTTTCAGAACTTCCGATAAAAAGAAAAGAGAGCATAATGATGAGCAGCAACGAGAGACTCGCTGGCCGAACGATAGGTTCCGATCTTCGGATGAATCTGAAAGAGGGCCTCGCAAATCCTCTTCAAAGCGGATTCAGGTGATCCGCAACGAAGAATAATAAAGAATAGAAAATCAAATACAATAGATAAATGAAGAAGATAATCTTCCAACGACTATTTCTGTCTGTTTGTGCCCTTACAGTGGCCTTGCCTTGTTCGGCTCAGTCTCCTGAAACGAGCGGCAAGGAGTTTACTCTTGAGCAACTGATGCCCGGAGGAAAAGAGTTTTACAACTTTTACCCCGAATACGTGGCCGGTTTGCAATGGATGGGAGACAATTATGTCTTTATCGAGGGGGATGATTTAGTTTTTAATAAGGTGAATGGCCAACCGGCTCAGTCTTTCAGATTGTCTGCTGCAGACCTCAATGCACAGATGCCGGAGGGATGCAAATTTCAGACGACCGATGCTTTCCCTTCATTCCGCACACTCGATGCCGGACGAGGCCAAGTAGTTCTCTTTACACAGGGGGGATTGGTCGGATTCGATATGCTTGCCCGAAAGGTAACTTATGTTTTCGACACCGATGGAGAGACAGCTTCTCTGGACTTTTCTCCTGTGGGAGACCATGTGGCCTATGTCAAAAAGCACAACCTCTATATCGCCCGTGGGGGCAAATCCGGAGAGGGTATGCCACGAGCTATCGCTCTGACAGCAGATGGGACTGAGACGCTTGTCTATGGCGAGGCGGTACACCAACGAGAATTTGGCATCGAAAAAGGTACATTCTGGTCTCCAAAAGGTAGCAGCCTCGCTTTCTATCGAATGGATCAGAGTATGGTGAAGCCTACCCCGATAGTAGATTATCATCCGCTCGAAGCCGAGTCCAAACCGCTTTATTACCCCATGGCCGGTACCCCCTCGCACCACGTTACGGTTGGGATCTATCATTTGGCTACGGGCAGGACTGTCTATTTGCAAACGGGTGAGCCGAAGGAAAAATTTCTGACGAATCTGAGTTGGAGTCCGGACGAAAAGATCTTGTATGTAGCCGAGGTCAATCGTGCTCAAAACGAATGTAAGGTAAATGCCTATGATGCTGAGACCGGTAGATTCGTCCGTACGCTGTTTGTTGAAACCGATAAACATTATGTAGAGCCGTTGCATCCCCTGACATTCCTCCCGGGAAGTAACAATCAGTTCATTTGGCAGAGCCGTCGCGACGGATGGAACCATCTCTATCTGTATGATACTACAGGACGTCTGATCCGTCAGGTGACAAAAGGGGAGTGGGAGGTGACCAACTTTGCAGGCTTCAATCCTAAGGGAACACAGCTCTATTTCGAAAGTACCGAAGCCAGCCCTCTCGAACGCCGTTTATACAGTATCAGTGTCAAGGGTGGAAAGACGAAAGACCTGACTCCCGAATCGGGAATGCATCGTACCCAACTATCTCCCGACGCTTCGGCTATAATCGATGTTTTCCAGTCGCCTACTGTTCCGTGTAAGGTTGCGGTGACAAATATCGGCAAGGGGTCTCGCACTCTATTGGATGCTAAGAACCCCGATACGGGCTATGCCATGCCGGAGATCAGAACGGGTACCATCATGGCTGCCGATGGGCGGACACCTCTTTATTACAAGCTCACGATGCCGCTTCGCTTCGATCCGGCAAAGAAATATCCTGTTATACTCTATGTTTACGGAGGACCTCATGCCCAGCTCGTAACCAAGACATGGCGCAGCTCTGTCGGTGGGTGGGATATTTACATGGCACAGAAAGGCTATGCCGTCTTTACGGTGGATAGTCGCGGATCTGCCAATAGAGGGGCTGCTTTCGAGCAGGTTATTCATCGTCGTTTGGGACAGACCGAGATGGCCGATCAGATGTGCGGTGTGGACTTCCTCAAGAGCCAATCATGGGTGGATGCCGATAGAATAGGAGTACACGGCTGGAGCTATGGCGGCTTTATGACTACGAATCTGATGCTTACGCACGGCGATGTCTTCAAAGTCGGAGTAGCCGGCGGGCCTGTCATAGACTGGAATCGATATGAGATTATGTACGGTGAGCGTTATTTCGATGCGCCACAGGAAAATCCCGAAGGATACGATGCAGCCAACCTGCTCAAACGAGCCGGTGATCTGAAAGGACGACTTATGCTGATTCATGGAGCGATCGATCCGGTCGTGGTATGGCAGCATTCGCTCCTTTTCCTTGATGCCTGTGTGAAGGCACGCACTTATCCCGACTACTACGTCTATCCGAGTCACGAACATAATGTGATGGGGCCGGACAGAGTGCATTTGTATGAAACAATAACCCGTTATTTCACAGATCACTTATGAACATCCTTTTATTAGGCTCCGGCGGGCGCGAACATGCCTTGGCTTGGAAAATAGCCCAAAGCCCGCTAACGAACAAACTCTTCGTTGCTCCCGGAAACGGGGGGACGGAGGATGTAGCGATCAATATACCCGAAGTGGATGTGAACGACTTTGCTGCCGTTGCCGGAGTGGTACAGCGCGAGTCTATCGACCTGCTGGTAGTGGGGCCTGAAGAACCCCTCGTACGCGGCATAGAGGACTACTTCCGAAATCACGACTCACTGCACGATCTCCTCATCGTAGGACCCGATGCCAAGGGGGCACGTTTGGAGGGAAGTAAGGATTTCAGCAAGTCTTTTATGAAACGGCACGGTATCCCTACTGCCGCTTATCAGACCTTCACGGCTGACCAAATAGATGCAGGCAAGGCATTCATAGATACGATGCAGGCTCCTTATGTATTGAAAGCCGATGGTTTGGCTGCCGGTAAGGGGGTGATCATCGCTCCGACGGTAGAAGAAGCCAAACGGGAGTTGGCCGAGATGCTCGGTGGTAAATTCGGTGCTGCAAGCCGTCATGTGGTGATCGAAGAGTTCCTCGATGGCATAGAATGCTCCGTATTCGTTGCTACGGATGGCAAAGACTATCGTATACTTCCCGTTGCAAAAGACTATAAGCGAATCGGCGATGGAGATACCGGTCTTAATACCGGCGGAATGGGGAGCGTTTCGCCTGTTCCTTTCGCCGACGAAGCATTCATGCGGAAGGTGGAGGAGCGGATTATCCGGCCTACAATATCGGGACTGATAGCCGAAGGGATCGATTATCGCGGATTCATCTTCGTGGGACTGATGAATGTAGGAGGAGATCCTTATGTGGTAGAGTATAATTGCCGTATGGGAGATCCGGAAACCGAAGTGATCATGCTGCGAATCGGATCGGACTTTGTGGAGCTGCTTCGCCGAATAGCTGTGGGTAATATCGGTGATTACCAGATGCAAGAAGATCCTCGCTTTGCTGCCTCGATCATGCTCGTGTCGCGAGGTTATCCGGGTAGTTATGAAAAGGGAATGGAGATGGATATCCCCATCCCTCCGGCCGATACGATTCTGTTCCATGCCGGCACTATGGCAAGTGGGGGGAAGGTATATACCAATGGCGGTCGCGTCATGGCTGTCAGCAGCTACGGAGCGACACCGGAGGCCGCCTTGCAACGTTGCTATACCCACGCTCAGCAAGTGCTCTTCGATGGTAAGAATTATCGTCACGATATCGGCCAAGACATGCTTCTTTGGGCGAAAGCCGAACGTTAACAGTGACAAGAGCTGAAAGAACGTATTTAGTGCCGGCTACGATATTGATTGCCCTCCTGTGTAGGATACTATCCTACGCATGGGGGCTTTCTGCTGATATCTCACCATCAGGAGACAGCTTTAGCTTCTTTGGTACGATCCCTTCTTTGTGGCAGAGCATGGGCTCGTTTGCGATCGGGCTGATCGGATCTTTTATTGCAGTTCGGTTTAGTGCTTTCTATCTGTTGCTTCATGAAGGCGGATTAAAGTTATTCGCCTTTCTGATGATCCTTCTGCTCAATACCCATCAGGCTTTCTTCTCCATACAGCCGTACTCGCTGTCGATACTGCTATTCGTAGCACTCTTCTTCTGTCTGTTCGGCACTTATGGGCATAGCAATATTCCGCGAAAGACCCTCAACGTAGGCTTTTGTATCGGACTTTCTGCCGTGCTTTGGTCTCCATCTCTGCTTCTTGTGCCGTTTATGCTCATACAGCTTTATCCGATGAAGAGTTTGTCTTTCAAAAATCTGCTTGCTTTTTTCTTCGGACTGTTTCTCCCTCTGTGGTGTTGTCTTCCTTTGTTCCTATTGTTCGGAGAGGAGCAGTACATTATCGACAATCTTAACCTTCTAAGCCAGTGGGGTTTTTCCTATCCGACTTCCCACGTAAGTGCTTGGAAGTGGTTGTATCCGTCTCTTTTGTTGGCGTTGTATCTTATCTCCTTCGTCTATTTGCAGCTGACATACACGAGAGAAAAAGTTATCGCACGTATTTACTTCTTTAGCCTTTTGTGTGCCGGTTGCTATATGCTGCTGCTTTCTGCAGTCATGCCTGCTGCTTCGGACGGATTTCTTTATTTGGCTACATTCCCCATATCGGTACATGGAGCGCGTTTCCTGTATTCTCAGAGTCGCCGTCCTGCCAATATCCTGATTTCTCTTATCCTCCTTGCCTTTCCCATCTCTCTATTCGTGTCATCTTTTTTCCTTTGATTTTTCAGTACACGTCAGTTTCCGGAATTTTCTCGTTTTGCAGTCTGCAAAACGTGGCGTGAGAAAATTTTTTTTCTTAGACCGTGTAGAAAAAATTTACGCCCGTAAACGAAATTTTTTTGGCGTCACAATTTTAGAATTTACGCACCGTAATTGAGCTGATTTTGGTCTGCTTTTGGGGGACTAACAGCTGCTTGCCTATAGCCTTTCGGAGTCAGGATTTTATGATGCCGTTCGACGATGTTATGAAGCTCAATTGCTTCATGCTAAAAAAGGGAGCTTTATTTCCTATCTTATTGTCTATGAGTTTGTTTTCTGTTTTTGATGTCCATTTGGGGGATTCCTCGTTTTGGCCTGAAATTGTTATCATATATAGCCCAAAATGCCGAGTTGTCCGTTTGCTGTTGTTATAAAAAACAATATCTTTGTTCCCATCGTAGTGGTCCCTGCTCGTCTCGAACAAGTTGAGTGGGGTGTAAGAGGGAATCGGGTGAGAATCCCGAGCAGTCCCGCTGCTGTAAGCTTCTACCGCCGTGTCGGTTTTTGATGGGCGGACTCTTGTCGCTTTCCAAATGATGCCACTGTTCATTCTCTACTACAGGTGGAGCTGAATGGGAAGGCGCGACAAACAGAAAAGAGATGAAGTAAGCCAGAATACCTGCCTCTACGAGTTGCCTATAAAGTATGGAGAGAAGACCTCGAGGAAAGGAGTCTCCCCGGCACTAAGAGAATAGATCTCGGAAAGTATTTTTTTACAATAACGTATTACAATGGAAGAGGTAATCCTTCGCATCGTAAAGCGTGATGGTCATGTGCAGTCGTTCGATCCGGAGAAAATCCGTCAGGCGATAATCAAGGCTTATCGCGCAGGGGGTGTGCACGAAGAAGTTGCACGTATCGACAATATTGTCCAGTCCGTAACCGATTTTGCCCGTCAGAGCGGTGAGCTTGTCACCGTGGAGCAAATACAGGATCGTGTCGAGGAGGAACTGATGCGTTTGAATCCTTTTATAGCCAAGAAATATATCATCTATCGTGAGTGGCGCACCGTAGAGCGTGACAAGCGTACCTCCATGAAGCATACGATGGACGGCATCGTAACGATAGAGAAGAACGATGTGAATCTGGGCAATGCCAACATGAGCTCGCATACCCCTGCAGGCCAGATGATGACTTTTGCTTCGGAAGTGACCAAGGACTATGCCAGCAAATATCTGCTTCCGCTGCGTTATAGCAGAGCGCACAGGGCAGGAGATATACATATTCATGATTTGGACTATTATCCGACGAAAACGACTACATGTGTCCAGTACGACATAGCAGACCTCTACGAACGCGGATTCCGCACAAAAAACGGCAGTATCCGTACACCGCAGAATATCCATAGCTATGCAACGCTGGCTACTATCATATTCCAGACAAATCAGAACGAACAGCATGGCGGACAAGCTATCCCAGCCTTTGATTTCTTCATGGCTCCGGGTGTGCACAAATCGTTCGTCACGCATCTCATAGAGCGTCTCCGCTTCGTGCTCGAGCTCCGGCAGCCAACCAATACCGACTTAAGTACGACTCTTCCCAAGGCTATTCGGAACCTAACGCCGCTTTTGACAGATTCACCTCAGGAGGCCGGGAGGCTATATGAGGGACTTTGTGCGGCGTCTTTTCCATTTTCGAGTACAGAGGTGGAGATCGCTCTTGCCACAGCTTTCCGAAAGACGCGTAAGGATACGCATCAGGCTATGGAAGGCTTCATTCACAACTTGAATACGATGCACTCTCGTGGAGGCAATCAGGTTGTTTTCAGCTCCATCAATTACGGCACCGATACTTCGCCCGAAGGTCGAATGGTGATGGAGGAGCTGTTACGTGCTACGGAGGAAGGTTTGGGGCATGGCGAAGTACCCATCTTCCCGATTCAGATCTTCAAAGTCAAAGAGGGGATCAACTATTCCGAAGCGGATGTAAAGTTGGCATTGGAAAACTTCGATGACGCGATCGCCGGTAAGATTCTTTTCTCTGCTCCGAACTTCGATTTGCTGCTGAAGGCTTGTGCCACAACGGCCAAAGCCCTCTTCCCGAATTTCGTCTTTCTCGATACACCATTCAATCTGCATGAGGGTTGGCGGGCAGACGATCCCAAACGTTATCTGCAAGAGGTGGCTACCATGGGTTGTCGTACGAGAGTATTTGACAATGTAAATGGACCGAAGTCATCGATCGGACGAGGCAATCTCTCTTTTACCTCCATGAACCTTCCCCGTTTGGCTATCGAAGCCAGACATGAAGCAGAGGAGGACTGCCCTGATGGCGACAAGGAAACGATCCGCAGTGAAGCACGTCTTCTCTTCTTGGAGGGTGTCCGCCGAATGTCTACACTCATTGCAGACCAACTCTATGACCGCTATTGCTATCAGCGTACAGCATTAGCGCGCCAATTCCCTTTCATGATGGGGAATGATGTTTGGAAGGGTGGTGCTGCCTTACAACCGAACGAAGAAGTCGGCGATGTCATCAATTCCGGTACTCTTGGTATCGGTTTTATCGGTGGGCACAACGCGATGGTGGCCATCTATGGTGAAGGACATGCTCACAACAAGGCAGCTTGGAATACGCTATACGATGCCATTTCGGTCATGAATGATGTCGCTCAGGAGTATAAACGGAAGTATCGTCTGAATTACTCTGTTTTGGCTACTCCGGCAGAAGGTCTTTCCGGTCGTTTTACCCGAATGGATAGAAAACGCTATGGGATTATTCCCGGGGTAACGGATTTGGACTATTACGTCAATTCTTTCCATGTGGATGTTCGCGAACCGATAGGTATAGCCGAGAAGATCAAGTGCGAGGCTCCTTTCCATGCTATTACTGGTGGCGGCCACATTACTTATGTAGAGTTGGATGGCGAAGCCAAGAAGAATGTGTCCGTTATCTTGAAGATTGTCAAGATGATGAAGGACGAAAATATCGGCTATGGCTCGATCAATCATCCTGTGGACACCTGCAAGGGCTGTGGTTTCAAAGGTGTGATTTACGACAAATGTCCTGTATGCGGCAGCGATCGGATAGCTCGTCTGCGACGTATCACCGGCTATCTGACAGGAAGCCTCGATACATGGAATTCAGCCAAACAGGCCGAAGAGCACGATCGTGTAAAACACCTATAATACTTTAGAAACGCCACCAAGCGCGGGAGCAGGTGTCCGAAAGCATCGAATCATACGGCATCAGGCTGCTGAACGTCTATCGTGAAACTATTTGCGACGGACCGGGCTTGCACTATTCTATCTATTTGGCCGGTTGTCGCCACGCATGTCCCGGTTGCCACAATCCTTCCAGTTGGGATCCGGAAGCCGGTGTACTGATGACGGACTCGATCCTCGGCAATATCATCCGAGAGATCAATGCCAATCCCCTATTGGATGGGATCACACTCTCTGGAGGTGATCCCTTTTACAATCCTGCCGGACTTACCTGTCTGCTACAGAGGCTGCGTGCATCCTGTATCTTGCCGATATGGTGCTATACAGGATATACACTCGAGCAGTTGGAGGCTGATTCGATGCTTTCCGCTCCTCTTGCTTTGATCGATGTTTTGGTCGATGGCCCATTCGTGCGCGAGCTGTTCGACCCCACTTTACTATGGCGTGGCAGCAGCAACCAGCGTATTAATCGGCTGCATGAGAATTGAATTCACCATGTAAACTAAAAAATGCCGGAGTAAAGTAACTAAGAGAAAAAGCACTATATTTGCAGACCTAAAACAAAAGAAACTCAACCATTTAATTCTGAGCATAGTATTATGACGAAAGCTGACGTAGTGAACGCTATTGCGAAGTCGACAGGGATTGATAAGGAAACAACCCTGAAAGTCGTGGAGTCGTTCATGGACACCATCAAAGACTCCCTTTCGGAAGGAGATAATGTATATCTCCGTGGATTTGGTAGCTTCATTGTGAAGGAAAGAGCTGAGAAGACAGCACGTAATATTTCGAAGCAGACGACTATCATCATCCCCAAAAGGAATATTCCGGCGTTTAAGCCTTCGAAAATCTTTATGAGTCAGATGAAACAAGACTAATCATAGTTTAACAATAAAACATAAAGCATTATGCCTAACGGAAAGAAGAGAAAGAGACATAAGATGGCTACGCACAAGCGTAAAAAGAGACTGAAGAAGAATCGCCATAAAAAGAAGAAATAAAAGAGACGAAAATATTCCATCTCGAATTATTCTCGGCAAATGCGGTCTGTGAGCGAGTACTTTGTGGTCTGATTTCCGTATCAGTACCGCTCCGCCCACAGGCCGTATTTGCTTACTTGTATTTATAATCATCAAGACAATCCTATCATTAAGTGAACAGCGAATTAGTAATTGACGTGAAGCCCAAAGAGGTATCTATGGCCGTCTTGGAGGATGGTAAACTCGTGGAGCTTCAACGTGAACCGCGCAATCTTTCATTTGCCGTGGGGGATATTTACCTCGGTAAAGTGAAGAAGGTGATGCCCGGTCTGAACGCTGCTTTCGTGGATGTAGGATACAAGAAGGACGCATTTCTTCATTATCTCGATTTGGGCTTGACTTTCGATGCTCAGCAGAAGATGATGGAGATGATGACAAAAAGCAAATCGATTCCATCCCTGTCCAAAGTGCCTCTCGGTAGCGACCTGCCCAAAGAAGGGAAGATCGCAGATGTACTCAAGGCCGGACAGCAGATCTTGGTGCAGATAGCCAAAGAGCCGATCTCCACTAAAGGACCACGCCTGACAGCCGAACTTTCTTTTGCCGGCCGCTCATTGGTTTTGGTACCCTTTGCAGACAAGGTGTCGGTGTCTCAGAAGATTCGTTCTGCCGAAGAACGAGCACGCCTGCGACAGTTGATTATCAGCATCAAGCCCAAGAATTTCAGCGTTATCATACGCACTTCTGCTGAAGGAAAACGGGCATCCGAATTGGACAAAGAGCTGCAGAGCCTGCTTCGTCGCTGGGACGACAATATCAAGAAACTTTTGCGAGCCAAGGCTCCGTCCATTGTTTATGAGGAAGCCAGCCGTACTTTGGGGCTCTTGAGGGACAATTTCAATCCCTCTTACCAGAGCATCATCGTCAATGACAAGGCTTTTCGGGACAGTTTGAGCGACTATGTCGAGTTGATAGCTCCGGGACGGGAGGAAATCGTGCAGTATTATCAGGGCGAACTACCCATTTTCGACCATTTTGCCATTACGAAGCAGATCAAAGCCCTCTTCGGGCGTACTGTTACGTATAAGAGTGGTGCTTATCTGATTATCGAGCAGACAGAAGCCATGCACGTGGTGGATGTCAATAGTGGAAATCGCTCGCGTGGCAGTACCGAACAGGAAGCAACGGCCGTCGATGTCAATATGGCTGCAGCCGAAGAGCTGGCCAGACAACTGCGCCTGCGCGATATGGGTGGTATCATCGTAGTGGACTTCATCGATATGACTGAAGCCCAGCACCGTCAGCAGTTGTACGAACATATGGTCAAGTTGATGTCAGCCGACAGAGCGCGACACAATATCTTGCCATTGAGCAAATTTGGCGTTATGCAGATTACGCGCCAGCGTGTTCGTCCCGCGATGGTCATCCATACCGAAGAGTGTTGTCCCACATGTTTGGGTACCGGGAAGGTAGAATCCTCCATACTCTTCACGGATCAGTTGGAAGAAAAAGTGGCCAAAATGGTCACGGAGCACCAAGTCAAACAATTCGTTCTTCACGTACATCCATACGTGGCAGCATACCTCAAGAAAGGTTTCCTTACTTCTATCTTGAAGAAATGGAAACTCAAGTATGCCAAGGGGATCAAACTTATCCCCGATGAGAGTCTGGGATTTCTGGACTACACATTTTACGACTACGACGGCAACGAGCTGGATATTTTGGATGAATGATACAGAAATATCCTTCGCGTCTGCTTGAGAAGGCGATAGACCAATTTGCTACATTGCCGGGTGTAGGGCGCAAGACAGCCCTGCGTCTGGCTTTGTACTTATTGCGCCAACCTGTGGAAAATACCCGTCAATTTGCAGCAGTCCTTGTAGATCTTCGGGAACATATTTCCTATTGCAGGCGCTGTCATAATATCAGTGATTCCGATGTTTGTACCATTTGTGCAGACCTCGCTCGGGATCAGAGTACACTCTGCGTAGTGGAGAATATCCGTGACGTTATGGCTATCGAGAATACCTCACAGTATCGAGGCTTGTATCATGTACTCGGTGGAGTCATATCTCCCATGGATGGGATCGGTCCGGGCGATCTGCAAATAGATTCTCTGGTGCATCGAGTAACTTCCGAGCAGATCCGTGAGGTTATATTGGCTTTGAGTACGACTATGGAGGGTGATACTACCAACTTTTTCCTCTTTCGCAAGTTGGAGTCCACCGGCGTTCGGGTCAGTGTAATTGCTCGAGGCATTGCTATAGGCGATGAGATCGAGTATGCCGATGAGATTACTCTCGGTCGCTCTATTCTCAATCGTACCGATTTCTCCGACTCAGTCAAATTCTGATGTTCCATGACTGATCTTTTCTCTTCAGAGCGAGTACGGCTCCGAGCTCTTGAGCCGGAAGATTTGGACTTCCTCTACCTCTGGGAAAACGATGCTGAACTGCGTGAGAGCGGCAATACACTCGTACCTATCGGACGCAATCGACTGAAAGAATATATCGAAAAGAGTTCTGTGGGTCTGATGGAGTTGGGCATGATGCGTCTTGTCATCTGCCTGTCGGATGACGATAAGCCTATCGGTGCAGTAGATCTGTATGAGTACGATGCCTTTCATCGACGTGTAGCCGTAGGGCTGTTCGTTATTCCCGAATACCGTCGGCAGGGAATAGCCGTCGAGTCTCTCCGCAAGATATCCCATTATGTTTTAGACTATTTACGCCTGCATCAGATTTTCGCCTATGTGCTGGAAGATAACAGGCCGAGTCGTACGCTGTTCGAAGCTGCCGGCTTCGAGCATACAGCCACCCTCCGCCAATGGATGTGGCATGCCGGCGATTATTCTGATGTATTGCTTTATCAGTTATGGAAAAGATAGTTCCCCTTGCTGTCAGAATAGAAGAACTGCGCCGCATTCTGCGTGAGCACGAATACAGGTATTACGTTCTTTCATCTCCGACTATCGATGACTTCGAGTATGACGCCATGATGAAGCAGCTTGAAGAGCTGGAACAGCAGTATCCCGAATGGGATAGTCCTGACTCACCTACACATCGTGTCGGAAGCGACAAAACGGAAGGATTCGCTTCCGTTCGCCACGACAGACCGATGCTTTCCCTTAGCAATACATACAATTACGATGAGATTGGAGGTTTTTATCGTCGCGTATCCGAAGGACTTCAGGGTGCACCTTTCGAAATCGTTGCAGAGCTGAAATTCGACGGGCTTTCCATTTCGCTTATCTACGAAGATGGCGTATTGGTGCGTGCTGTCACCCGAGGAGATGGTGTGACGGGGGATGATGTGACGGCTAATGTCCGCACGATCCGATCCGTCCCTTTACGTCTTAGAGGCGATGATTATCCGCATATGCTGGAAGTTCGTGGAGAGATATTGCTCCCATTCAAGGAATTCGATCGGATCAATGCCCAACGGGAAGCCGATGGGGAACCTCTATTTGCCAATCCGCGCAATGCCGCTTCCGGTACCATTAAACAGCTCGACCCCCGTATCGTATCCGGACGAAACTTGGACGCTTATTTCTACTATCTGTATAGTGATGAGCCTTTGGCTGAGAATCATTACGATCGACTGATGCAGGCGCGTCGGTGGGGATTCAAAGTCTCTGATGCCGTCACACTGTGCCGTAGTAAGGAGGATGTATATGCCTTTATCGATCGTTTCGATACCGAACGTCTGATATTGCCTGTAGCTACTGATGGTATTGTCCTCAAGGTAAATGCTCCGGCTCAGCAGGATTTGCTTGGCTTTACAGCCAAAAGTCCGCGTTGGGCTATTGCCTATAAGTATCAGGCCGAGCGAGTACGTACTCGTCTGCAACATGTAAGCTATCAAGTAGGGCGTACGGGAGCGGTCACGCCTGTGGCCAATCTCGATCCTGTACTAATATCCGGTACGGTAGTGAGGCGTGCCAGCCTGCACAATGCTGATTTTATTGCAGAGAAAGACCTTCACGAGGGAGACTTTGTCTATGTGGAAAAGGGTGGGGAGATCATTCCCAAGATAGTGGGCGTGGATACGGATGCACGTAGTATCGATGGCAGACCTATAGTTTTTACGGCACTCTGTCCCGACTGTGCTACACCGTTGGTGCGCGAACAAGGAGAAGCTGCCTACTATTGCCCGAATGCCGAGGGTTGCCCACAACAGCAGAAAGGACGGCTCGAACACTATTGCGGACGCAAGGCGGCAGATATAAATATCGGCCCGGAGACGATCGAGTTGCTTTATAGCCGTGATATGATTCGCAACGTTGCCGACTTTTATACCCTTACGGAAGAGCAGCTACTCACACTGCCCGGCTTCAAAAAGCGAGCTGCTACCAAACTTTTGGATAGCATCGAAGCTTCCAAAGCCCGTCCGTATCAGGCCATTTTGTTCGGATTAGGCATTCGCTTTGTCGGAGAAACCGTAGCAAAGAAACTTGCTGCGGTCTATCCCTCTATCGATGCCTTGGCCGCTGCGACGAGCGAGGAATTGATGCAGATAGACGAGATCGGGGAAAGAATAGCCTCTGCTGTACTTCATTTTTTCAGCCTTCGGCAGAACAGAGAATTGGTCGAGCAACTTCGCCTGGTTGGTGTGTCGTTAGAAGCTGAGACAGTTTCCGTACCGGTTTCCGATCGTTTAGCCGGAAAAACGGTTGTTATCAGCGGTACATTTGAAAAGCATAGTCGTGATGAGTACAAAGCTATGGTGGAGGCCAATGGTGGACGTATGGCCGCATCGGTCTCCTCCAAGACCTCTTTCATTCTTGCCGGATCGGATATGGGACCGAGTAAGAGAGAGAAAGCAAAGAAGCTCGGTGTGCGACTGATGAGCGAAGAGGAATTTCTCCGTCTGATAGAAGAATAGGGTAGAGGGACGATGAAGATCGATTTCTTTTTGGCAGGACGGCTCTTTAGGGGCGGAGGAAAAGAGGGGAAAGGAATAGCCCCTATTGTTCGTCTCTCTGTGATCGGTATCATGCTCAGCCTGATGGTCATGCTCATTACCGTGTCGATAGCCGGTGGCTTCAAGCAAAATATCCGCAGTCTGGTATACGGCTATACGGGACATCTTTGCATAGCACCCGTGGCCGGAACTTCAGATCATTTCAATGCTCCGACCGGGATGCTTGAAGCCATAACCTCTGTCGAAGGTGTGGATCGGGTAGTATCCACGATCGAAATAACAGGTGTCGCCAAGACAGACAGTGCTTTTGCCGGTATTCTACTGATGGGGGGCGATTCACTCCGACCTCGCAATCCGCTCTTCGGTCAAATTGTTTCGGGAAATTATCCGAACTTTAGTTCTGCCGATACGGTACCCAATCCTATCCTTTTGCCACAAGCTACTGCCGACAAACTTCGTCTCAAGATCGGCGATAAGCTCCGCATCTATTTCGCCGGTGGAGAGCGAATGCGTTTGCGCGCATTCACAGTCGCAGGAGTTTATAGTGGAGGCAAAATGGACATACCTGTAGCCTTGGCTTCTACCGATATACTCCGCCGAGTGGGTGGGTTTGGTACTGATGACGTTAGCCGGTTACTCATTTATGCCTCCGATCCGGACGAAACGGATCTCATTGTGACACGAGTATTCAATCGCCTTTCGGAAACGCCCTATGTCGGGGAACAACGACTGACCATCAATACGGCTACCGAACTCAATCCGATGATTATGGATTGGCTCTCTGCCTTGGACACCAATGTCGCTATCCTGCTGACGCTGATGGGATTGGTCGGAGGCTTCACGATGATAGCCGGTTTGATCGTTTTGGTCATGGACAAAACGCAGTTTATCGGCACACTCAAAGCTTTAGGCTGTGGTGAAGGGTCGCTTCGCCGCATATTCCTCTATTTGGCTATGATGCTCGTTGGTCGTGGTATGATCTGGGGCAATATCTTGGCTCTTATACTCTGCCTCCTGCAGCAACATTTCCGCTGGCTGCGTCTCCTCGATCCTGATATTTACTACATGGACTATGTCCCTGTTCAAGTGGACTGGCTCGTATGGATTCTCGTTAATCTGGGTACGCTCCTTGTTACCTTCCTGATGCTCCTCGCTCCCTCGCATATAATCGCGCGAATTTCCCCTGTCAAAGCCCTTCGCTTCGAGTGATCGCTCACCATCGGGGAATAGGGGAGGGCAATTCTGTCCTTTTATTATTCCGGTGCCTCTGCGGTACCCAACTCTTTAAGCTGTAATAATTGAAAAGAGAACCATCGGTTCATTCCTCCTTTCTATGACAGGAGATGAACCGATGGTTCTCTTTTTTCGATTCCCCGATTGGGGAGGTGTTTTCTATATTTCAGCCTTATGCCTTTGCTCTACGGCCGAGAATAATGTGGGCGAAGAAGCCTACGATGACCAAAAAAAGACCGATCATCAAACTCTTGTCGCTGATCGAATTCGTGAATGCGGGGATGGCCAGTACCAAAACGCCAACGAGCAATATGATGGCTCCCAAGTATTTTCCGATTCCTTCCATTGTGAGTATGTTCGTTTTATTTGTTTTCGTTTTTTATTTCTGCAAATAAAGCAATAATCCGCCGAATACAGAAATTATTGCACGAAAGATTCATTACTTTTGTCCGTAATCAATATGAAAAAGATGAATACTATCGGACGCTTTCTTTTTCTCATCTATTTCTGCCTGATCGGTGCTCCTCTTTTCCTCCTGCTCACTATATTGACAGCACTGACTACCACTGTAGGCTGCATGCTGGGAGGCAGTAGGATATTCAGTTATTATCCCGGGATGTTGTGGTCGCGATGCACGCTATTCCTTTTCTTGTGCCCCATTCGAGTCAGAGGGCGAGAGCATATCCCGGGTAAAGGGCCTTTCGTCGTTATGGCCAATCACCAAGGAGCTTGCGATATTTTCATGATGTACGGCTATCTCGGTATCCCTTTCAAATGGGTATTGAAAGAAGGTCTTCGCAAATTACCTTTCGTCGGTTATGCATGCCGGTCGGCCGGATTCGTATTTGTCGATGATACTCGTCCTTCCTCTATCGCTCACACTATGGATCAGGCCAAGCGTGTTTTGGCGGAAGGCACTTCCATATTTATTTTCCCGGAGGGTAGTCGTACTCGCAACAGCCGTCTGGCTCGGTTCAAAAAGGGCGGTTTCCTGATGGCGGACGAGTTGGGCGTGCCCATTATTCCCGTTTCGTTGGATGGCTCCTACCGCGTACTTCCCTCAGGGAAACTCATCCCACGCCCTCATCGCTTGACGCTGACAATCCATCCACCTTTGTCCATTGCTGATTTTGGAGAGAGACCTTTATGTATATCCGAGGCAGTGCGAGAAACAAGCCGACGAATCGCCTCTGTGCTACCGGAAGAAATGGCTGCAACCCAATCGAAGTAGCGAGGTAAAGCCTTATGGATCATAGCCGACTGACCGTCCAAGCAGTAACTGCGCATTTTGAAAGTATCGGTAATCCTGAGCGTGCCGGACAGATGCAGCGGTTTTTCAAGACTGCTCCGGGCAAATATGCTGAGGGTGATCTTTTTCTCGGAATATCCGTTCCCGATATTCGCGCTTATGAGAAGGTACATAGACCTTGGACGGTGAAAACTCTCGCCCTTTTGTTAGAAAGGCCTTATCACGAGGTGCGGCATCTCGCACTTATCGGTATGACCGAACTATACAGACGTACTCGGTCGGAAGAAGTACGGGAGGAGCTATTAGCCTCCTATCTGAGCCATACGGCTATGATCAATAACTGGGATTTGGTCGATGTATCTGCACCCGGAATAGTAGGCGAATATGTCCATGCTCATCCCATCGAAGGCAATCCTTTGCTGGATAGATTGGCCGATTCAAGTTCGTTGTGGGAGCAACGAATAGCGATGGTAGCCAATTGGCGACTGATCCGATACGGAGAGTACGAAGCCACCATTCGTATTGCTGAGCGACTGCTCCACCATCCGCACGACCTGATTCATAAAGCAGTAGGTTGGATGCTGCGTGAGATGGGCAAAAAACAGGAATCTCTTCTGTTTGCTTTCCTTGACAAACATGCCGCCACTATGCCACGGACAGCTCTCCGCTATGCCTTAGAAAAGCTCCCGTCTGATTTGCGTTCTTACTATCTATCTGTCCAAATGAAAAAGATTATAAGACCACGTCAAATATAAAACGTACACTTTTTGTAAATCGCTTATTCTCATGAGAAGAGGTTTCAGGGGGAAGAACAAAAGAGCGGAAGCTGTATTGGCCGGCAAGCTCGCTTTGATACTTTTGGTTGCTTTGATCCTTGTCGTTTTTTTTATCCTCAAGGGTTTGGATTGGGTCGCCGGCGAAGAGGGTGGTTTTGGAGTCTTTTCGGGACTGTTTGTCTTTTGGCTGTCTTTTGCTTTCGCTATCGTTGTATATCTTGTGTCTCGCATCTTTGCCGCGGATTCGGTTGTTTCTCCGGTTCGTCAGGCTTTGCTTACTTTCTTTTCGTCCGCTGTCGTTTTGTCTATCGTGCGAGTAGCCACGATGGAAGAGCACTCCCTTTTTGTCGTGTTGGGCATTCTGCTTGTGCTACTTCTTGGCAAATTCGTGATCAAGCCGATTCTTTGGCTGTTTTCCTGAGCGTGTGACTCCGGTCATTTATATCCACTTTGCCAAATTTTTTCAGTAAGGGCATATTCATAAAGGGTAGGTAGGCATCCCTGCCGATGCCCAATCCTACAGCTATTTATGAGGTGATTTTGTTAGTGTGGTCAAAGGTTTGACGACATGAGTTGCTCTTGATTTTGGAAAATTGCCCCATACTTCTCTCCGCCTTTTTATACAAAAGTTATGTGTGTAACAAATATGCTATATGTTTGTGACGTAATCTAATGATATTCTTGTATGAAATGGAATGGCCCAAGCGGATAGCCGAGAAGGGGGGTACTCCATCGCTCAGGAGCCAATCACGATAATATATCATCATCCTGAGAACAGATAGGCAGACATGGCAAACAGGAAATCGCGACCAGCACGTTTAATAAACTAAAAGCAGATAGCTCCTATCTGCCTCATATTGGGATAAATTAAAATAGAATTGATTATGATAACAACAGCTTTGGTAGAAAGAAATAGTGAGGGAACATTCTTCATCTTCACACCTGATCTCAAGGATTTCACGATCATGGGTACAGGCGACACTGTGGTAGAAGCCATGTCAGATTTCGAGACTTCTGTGCAAGAGGTTATTGAGTCTTACGCATCGGTAAGTCTGCCCGAAGAGTTGCAGGATTTCAAGTGGGAGTATAGGTATGACTTGGGCTCCTTATTCGACTACTACTCCTTCATCAATGTATCTGCGCTGGCTAAGCGAATAGGGATCAATCCTTCGCTCATGAGGCAGTACAAGCGTGGACAGTATATTAGCAAGGAGCAAATGGGCAAGATTGAAAAAGCCTTGCGCGAAATCGGGACCGAATTGTCCGCGGTCAGCTTGACCTGACAAAAAACGCATAAAGCATGTATATGATAGTATTTTTACTGGCTTTGTGGTGTGAAATGAATAAACATTTATATGAGGTATTCAGAATTGGAGAAGAGATTAAAGGCGTCTGGGTGTTACTTCGTGCGTGACTCCAAAAATGGTCACCCGATCTGGCATAGTCCGATAACCAATAAGTCCTTTCGACTAAGCAACCATCGGAGTCAGGAAGTAAAGGCAGGGTGCTTGCAAGTATCAAGCGGGATTCGGGGGCAGAGCTTTAAGCTCTCCCCTCCCGTCCTCCGCGTTAATATAGTTTGTTTAATGATATTTTTAGGTTATGAAAAGGAGAGTGATAAAAGCCTTTATAGAGAGAGGTGCAGACGGAAGTTACGGAGTCTATTTCAAGGATGATCTTCCCGTTGGTTTTTTTGGGGAAGGAGCCTCGGCCGAAGAAGCCATTCAGGACTTCAAGCTTTCTTTCGACGATATGAAAGAAGAAGTGAGCGGAGCCGATCTTGAGTTGTTGAATTCGATTGAGTTTGAGTATCATCATGATGTGCCGAGCATATTGTCTTATTTCAGCGGTATTTTTACGCTTGCTGGATTGTCGCGACTGACCGGTATCAATCAGCGTCAGCTCGGACACTATCTTTCCGGGCATCGTCATCCTTCGGAAACGACTACTCGCAAGATTGAGGAGTCGTTGCACCGCTTAAGCGAAGATCTGCGGAAGGTACATCTGGTATAGAGAGACGAGAATATAGAGGACTTGTCGGGCTACGATGTCGATTTGATCAATCTCTACGACGAAGAAATGACTGTCCGCATCAGCGGGAATTACGCACGGATGGATGTGGGCATCGTATCTTTGATGCAGGAAGGAGATGCGGAATGAGAACGACAAACAAATTCCTTTTTCTTTCTTGAGGACAGGATAGCAAGAAGATCGTAAGAGATTGCCTCGAAGATATGCTTGCTTCTGTTCCGGACGGCCGAGGCTTTTCCTTAAGCTTCAACGTTAATGTCACGAAAATTGACGGAACAGCCTCCGCGAGTTACGTGCCGACTGGTGTAGTGTATGGGCAATGATGGCTCCTATATCTCCTTCCAAGACGAAATCAAACCCTCTGAATCCGGAAACTATGGTACGTACAGTCTGACTTTCAGATGGATGATGGAGGAAAAATAGTACATTCGCTGTATGTCACTAACGACATGATAAAGCGCGAGTTCATACATAGCACAGTCGGTAGCGGGTTCCATTGCATCAGTAAGATGCCGGAGTGCGCTGTCACTCGCAACTATGGCGGAGGCACGGATTATATGCAAAGTCACTTCGCAAGTGTGCCGCTTGCGGTGGAGAAGCCCGGCGAACGCTATGGCTTCGTACGCTGGACTATACCCGCTTCCTCAACATCAAATATGCCAAGGGAGCGGCCTATCGCTTATCCGGTCGCGCTCCGCTCTACAACCGCGTGGTTGGGGACGTATTCTATCGCAATGTTATTCCGACTCTCAGGCTTGAGTTCACCGCTCGTACGCCTGAGCGGATCAGAGAGGACTTATCTGTAATCAACAAACCATAAAACTTATATATGTGGGATATGACACTTCGCCAGTTCTTGGCTGGCCTGCTCTACCTCTTTGCAACGATAGTAGCACTGACGTACGTGCTGGATGTCCCAGAGCTCTCCAAGGCTTTTTGGTTTGTTCTGGGGTATGCTGCAGTTTCCGGCATCATAGCAGCTGCTGTTCGTAAAATGCTGCCGAATCGGCTCGGCTTCCCGCCGGAGAATCTTGTGTTGGGGGTTTTGTTGTTGTCGTTTTTCGGCTTGAGTTTCTTTTGGTTGCTATTCCTTCATCCGCTTTGGTTGTTTATAGCGATACCCCTGTTGCTCATATGCTGGAAGGCTCTCCTCCTGCTCTTAAGCATCGTGGCAGCCCTATTCTGACAGCTGTTTACAGACTTATTGCTGTCGCCCTTGTCCTTTTAGGATGGGGGCTTTTTTGTGGACTTTCGCGCCATATCAGCAATACATATGTTGATATTGTTTGCCATGTGTCGTCAAAAAAAATTTTGCGACCTCGGCTGCTCTCGATCGATACAGGACTGTCCCGTATCTGTCCCGCCTTTTTGAGGCGACAACGGGTAACTGCTTGGCTTATTTGCAGTTACCCGTTTCCCAGTCGGGGTGACTGGATTCGAACCAGCGACCACACGCCCCCCAGACGCGTACTCTAACCGGGCTGAGCTACACCCCGCTTGCTTATTGCGTTGCAAAGGTAGGTTTTTTTATTTACCCTCCAAGAGTTTCGCGATAAAAATCGAAACATTCGTGCAACATTTTCTCCGTTATCTCACATGGTTCTGCCGGTAAGCCTATCCCTTTGAGGGGAATGAGCCTGATTTTGCCTTCCAGATTCTTCTTATCCTTCATGCAAAAAGCGGTCAGAGCCGGATATTGCTTACAGGTGAAAAAGAAGGGTGAGTAGTATTCTTTGGACCATGAGACCAGCGAGTAGAGGATTTCCCGAGGGAAACCATGTGCCACCACCGAATAATAGAGTTCGCAGATAAGGCCGATCATGACTGCATGGCCATGCGAGAGGCCTACATTTCCCGGTAGGCTATAGGAAAAGCTCTCTACCGCATGCCCGATGGTATGTCCCAGATTGAGTATGCTTCTAAGCCCGGATTCGTGCAAGTCCCGATTTACTATCGACTCCTTGAAAGCTACGCTATGCCGAACGATCTCTTCCCATGCCTTCATATTATTACCGAACGGATCGAAAGATATGACTCCCTTCCACTCATTCGCTCCCATGAGAAGAGCATGCTTTATCAATTCTGCATATCCCGACAGCAGTTCACGGTCGGGTAGGGTAGAGAGGAAAGCACAGTCGCAGAAGACTGCTTCCGGCAGATGGAAAGTGCCTATTTCATTTTTGACGCCTTCGAAGTCTATGCCTGTCTTCCCTCCGACCGAAGCATCTACCATCCCCATCAGCGTTGTGCTGAGGTTTACCGTTCGGATACCTCGCTTATAGACCGAAGCGATGAAGCCGCCCAAGTCCGTAATGGTACCGCCTCCTATATTCAATAGTAGAGAGTGGCGCGAAGCTCCTCTTTCGCTCAGCCATCGCCATAGGGGCAGGCTGTTTTCCCACTGTTTGATCGTTTCCCCTCCGGAGAGCAAATACCAATCATTCGTGGCCGTTAGTGCTCTGATCGGGGCAATTCGCTCTGCATGCAGCGTTGCCACTGCCTCGTCGCACAAAACGAACAATCGGTCGTAAGCCATACCCGACAGTGCAGGTACCAGCTTATGACCGATAATATCTGTTCCGATGATGACCACAGGCTACAAGGGGATCAGTCCGTTAGCTCCGCTTCGGTCAGTATCTGCTGAATGGCAGCAGGCAGTCCTTTGGGACTCTTGCCGCCCGCCGTAGCAAAGTGAGGCTGTCCGCCACCACCGCCCTGTATGTGCTTGGCGGCAGTTCGCACCAGTTTGGCTGCATTCATTCCTCCCTCTGTGAGGTCTTTCGAGAGCATCACTGTCAGTGCGCATTTTTCGCCACCTTCGGTCGTTCCTGCTATGAGGACGAAGCTCTCTTGCAGTTCGCCGGCTATCTGGAAAGCTATATCCTTGGCCGTCTCTGCCTCCATGATCTCCTGAAAGAGGAAAAGACGGATGCCACGGCGACGAACGTCCTGCTCGAGAAGCGACTTTTTGAACTTCAGCATGCGTTCGTGCTTCATGTCCGCTATCTGTTTTTTCAGACTTGCATCCTCTTCGAGCATTTTCTTGATGGACTTGATCAGGTTCGGATTGTTGTTGAACAGCTCCTTTACAGCCAGCAGAATATCTTCTTTCTCGTATATGAAACGTTCGGCACCGATGCCCGTTACGGCTTCAATTCGACGAACTCCCGATGCTATCGAACTTTCCGTAACGATACGGAATGTCCCGATCATGCCGGTAGAGGGAATGTGCGTACCTCCGCACAACTCTACGGAAGAGCCATATTTGAGTACACGCACTTCTTCGCCATACTTCTCTCCGAAGAGGGCCATGACTCCCATAGCCTGTGCTTCGGCAATCGGCACATCGCGAAACTCTTCCCGTTGGAAGTCGGCACGTATCCGCTCGGATACCAATTCTTCCACCTTTCGGATCTCCTCCGGAGACATCTTGCCGAAGTGGGAGAAGTCGAAACGAAGCACCTCCGGACTGACGAACGAACCCTTCTGCTCCACATGCGTTCCGAGGACTTCGCGCAGAGCTTCGTGCAGCAAGTGCGTAGCCGTATGGTTGGCCTCTGCCTGGCGGCGTTTGTCCTGATTGATCCGTGCCACGAAAGTATCCGTCGTGCTTTCGGGCAATTTCTTCATCAGGTGTACCGAGAGGTTGTTTTCGCGTTTCGTGTCGAATACATCATAGGCTACACCCGACTCGTCGATCAGCTGACCGCTGTCGCCTACCTGTCCACCCATCTCCGCATAGAAAGGAGTGTCCGAGAGTACCACCTGAAAGTATTCCTTGTTTTTCTGCTTCACCTGACGGTAGCGCAGGATCTCTGTTTCCGTTTCGGTGAAGTCGTATCCTGAGAATTTGGATTCACCCTCACGCAGCACTACCCAGTCGCCGGCTTCTACGGCAGCGGCATTACGGGCACGCTCTTTTTGCTTCTGCATCTCCGTGTCGAAGCCTGATTCGTCCACCGTCATTCCATTTTCCGATAGGATCAGGGCTGTGAGGTCGAGGGGGAATCCGAACGTATCGTACAATTCGAAGGCAGCGGCACCGTCCAATACGGCGGAGCCGGCAGCCTTATTGTCGGCTATTTTTTTCTCCAGCAGGCGGATACCCGTTTCCAGTGTACGCAGGAAGCTCTCTTCCTCTTCTTTGATCACGCGGCTGATCAGTTCGCGCTGTGCTTGCAATTCGGGATAAGCATCGCCCATCGTATCGATCAGTGTCGGCAGCAATCGGTACATGAACGCTTCGCGGCAGTGCAGGAAGGTGTAGCCGTAGCGAACCGCACGGCGCAGGATACGGCGAATGACATAGCCGGCTTTGGCATTGGAGGGCAATTGGCCGTCCGTGATGGCAAAGGCGATAGTCCGGATGTGGTCGGCCACTACGCGCATGGCTATATCCGAGGCGGAATCCTCTCCGTATCCGATCCCCGTCATCGTAGCCAAAGCATGGATAAGGGGTTGGAAGACATCCGTATCGTAATTGGAAGTCTTGCCTTGCAAGGCCATACACAGACGCTCGAATCCCATGCCCGTATCGATCACCTTGTGTGGCAGAGGCGTCAGGGAAGAATCGGCTTTCCGATTGTATTGCATGAAGACGAGGTTCCATATCTCGATGACCTGTGGATGGCTCTTATTGATCAGCTCCAAACCGTTTATTTGGGTACGCTCTTCGTCCGAACGCAGGTCGATATGTATTTCCGAGCAGGGACCGCAGGGGCCGGTATCGCCCATTTCCCAGAAGTTGTCGTGCTTGTTACCGTTGATGATTCGCTCTTCGGGCAGAAATTGTGCCCAGTAAGATGCTGCCTCATCATCGCGGTCAAGGCCTTCTTCGGGGCTGCCTTCGAATACGGTAGCATAGAGACGCTGAGGATCCAGACCCAATACCGTCACCAAGTATTCCCAAGCCCATTCGATGGCTTCTTTCTTGAAGTAATCGCCGAACGACCAGTTGCCGAGCATCTCGAACATGGTATGATGGTAGGTGTCATGGCCTACCTCTTCGAGGTCGTTGTGCTTGCCGCTTACACGCAGACACTTCTGCGAGTCTGCTACACGAGTGTATTTAGCCTCGGTATTTCCGAGTATGATGTCTTTGAACTGATTCATGCCGGCATTGGTGAACATGAGCGTAGGGTCGCCTTTGATCACCATGGGGGCAGAGGGAACGATTTTATGACCTTTTGAGGCAAAAAAAGTCTTGAACGACTCTCTGATTTCTTTTGACGTGAGCATATTCGATTGCACGTAGTAGGTTGTTATTCTTTGATAATGAGGACAAAAATACGAATTTCTTTCCTCACAGAAGGATAACAGAAAGAGCGAAACGGATGTTTTTGCAAATGTGTTCGATATTTGAGGACTCAAATTCGTGAAATGTGAAGTTTTTTTGACGTGTATACTGATTATTCATTATTTTTGTAATGATAAGAAAGCCGAATTTTACGATTGGATAATTAGATAAAACATCATTTCTAATCGAATTTTCGACTGAAGATGTTTTGATAACATATAATGATCTTTGTTAGATCAGGAAAATGTCTATTGAGTTTTTTGAAAATATAATGTTTTGTAGAATTAAAGCAACTTGGATTTATGAGATTTAAAGAGTGTCAAATTGAGAAAATTAAAGAACAGGTTTCGATCCAAAAAAAGAAGATTTAACAACAAGAGAAAAGGAGGAAAAAGATCTTCCTGAGAGGGATGATTTTCAACGTGATTACGCGAGAATTCTTTATTCATCTTCATTTAGAAGGCTACAAGGGAAGATGCAAATACTTGGAGTTGAATCTACTGCTTTTTTTAGAAACAGATTGACTCATAGCCTTGAAGTAAGTCAGATCGCATGTTCGATTGCTAATGAAATAAATAAGTCTCTAAATAATCAGGTCATATATGATAATTCAGATATGTATCTGTTGCAGGCTGCTGCTTTAGCTCATGATATTGGGCATCCTGCATTTGGACATAAAGGGGAGCGAGTGTTGGATACCATAGCAAAAGAGTCTGATCTCAATCTCAGATTTGAAGGCAATGCTCAAAATTTTAGGGTATTGCGACTTTTGGAGAAAAAAGGTCCGGACTTTAAAGGCTTGAACTTAACATACAGAACTCTTTTGGCAATTAATAAATATATAATTGATGAAGGTATAAATAGTAAGAAGTTTATGTATAGAGAGGATTTTGATTTTTTAGAAAAAATAAGAAATCAAAATGGATTAAATAATATAAGAACTTTAGATGTTCAGATAATAGATCTCGCAGATGAAATAGCTTATGCAGTTCACGATTTAGAAGACGCATTGTCGTTGAGATACTTTAATATTGATGAATTACTCTACAAGTTGAATATTGATGATGATGAAATATATAATATCTTTAACAAAGAGTTTGTCCTTGAGGCACGTGAATATGCAATGAAGTCAAAATCCTATGAAACTATACGAGAGTACTCACAGGTTTTCAGGAAAAAAATGACCTCTCTCTTAACACATAAGTTCATTGAAGACATTACTCTTTCTGAGATTTCAGAAGAAGACGCTAAAAAGCATGGAACAAAAAAAGGGGACTGTGAATTGTCTTTAGATAAATATAAGAATTTGTCTGAAAAGTTGAGGACTCTAATTTTTGAGTGTGTAACCAGAGACTCTGATATTGCTTTGTATGAAAGGCGAGGAGAAATAGTTTTACAATCTCTATATGAACTGTATTCTGATAAAAGTGTAAACAAAAATGGAATGCTATTTCCTCCTGACTATCGCCCTGATAAGGACGATGACAAAATATGGGCACGAAATACCATTGATTACCTTGCAGGCATGATGGATACTTTTGCCATTTCTGAATACAAAAAATATTTTGGGGTGAAATTTGATAAAATACCTATAAATAACAAATGAAATGAATGTAATAAATATTCTGTAGCTTATAAATTTGAAGAAAATTTGCTAATGAAAAATACGCGCCAAAAAACTTTTCAACAACGAAGGCGAGTTTGGAACCATTCTAAATAAGCAGCTTTTGGGAGGTAGGAATCAAGGAGAAAAAGATAAGAAAGTAGACAATTTTACTTGAAAACCTGCTTTCTGTGAGATTGGAAAACGATTTGTATATAAACCATTTTCGATTTATATATAGATCGTTTTCAATTTGTATATAAATCGTTTTTAGTTTATATATAGATTGTAAGCAGTTTATATATAAATCGTAGGGCAGAAAAGACTGTTTGGAGAGATAATAAAACAAAGGCACCCGTCAAATTCGCAGAAGAATTCGACGGGTGCCTTATTAGTTCGGAGGATGAGCAAAGGGAGCTATTCCTGCTGATTAGCCATAGACGTAGATGTTTTTTATCCGACTTCGGAGTGAGATAAGCTGTATAGGAGTGGTACAATAGGCCACAGAGGGTATGGAGTGGATGAAGTCGGAGTACATGTCTATTATCATTTAGTCGTTTATTGATAGGTATTTACAGCCTGAAGAAGGATTTTCTTCGCCGACAAATGTAAGAAAAAAGCCGAACTCGGATGAATCGTAGATCGGTATTGGATACCCGAAAACAATTCCTCCTTTTACCTTTTACAAAAACTTTTGGGAAACTATCGAAAAGGGGGCTGTTTTTCTCAGCTGCGACGTCTCCATTCGGAGCACAAAATAGCTGTGGCAATAGCTACATTGAGCGATTCGGTATGCCCCTCGACCAATGAACCGAAAGCCGGTATCGTAAGTCTGTCGGTGATCTCTGCCGCAACTTCGGGACTGATACCGCGCCCCTCACTGCCCAAGATGAGTATGGCAGGCTCGGTGAAGTTCGGTAAGGTGGCTTCGTACAGGCTTTGTCCATCCAGAAAAGCTCCGTAAACGGGTACTCCCTGCCGACGAAAAGAAGCCAGTGTATCGACCGTATTCTTTAGGGGTGTCGGCTGTACTCGTGCCAATGCTCCCATAGAGGCCTGTACGACCTTCGGAGAAAAGACGTCGGCAGAACCTGCCCCCAGCCACACATGACGGATACCGAACCAGTCGGCTGTTCGTAGGATAGTCCCCACATTGCCCGGATCTTGCACCCCATCCAAGAGCAGCGTCAGCCCTTCCACTGCCGGCTCCGGCTCTGCAGGCAGATCGAATACAGCCATTAGTGGCTGCGGAGTGGTCTGCGTACTGATGCGCTTGAAGTCGAAAGATTCGGGTAGCTCCACCGCTTCGACATCATGCGGTACGCTTACGGCTCTTAGCATGGCAGCCGTGCCGACCAGCATACGACAGCGATAGAAAGGCAGCATCTCGCCGACGAGCTTAGGCCCTTCCACTGCGAAAGCCTGCTCTCGCAAACGGTATTTTCGTTCGCGCAGGCTTCGCAAGAATTTTATCTGATTGGTAGAAAGCATGATGAAATTCATCTAATCCTCAAGAATCGGCACATGAAAAGCTGTTCGGAGTGGGCAGCATCGAGAGATCCGACAGCAGCGAAGCTTCAATCCCGATTCTCCGGCAGCACCTCGATCCAATAGCCATCCGGATCGTTCACGAAGTAGAGTCCCATCTGCTCATTCTCATAGCAGATACAGCCCATGGCGCGGTGATATTCGCGTACGGCATCGTAGTCGCCCGTAGTCCGGACACAGAGATGCACCTCATTCTCTCCCAGATTGTAAGGCTCTTTCCTGTCCCTGAGCCAAGTCAGTTCCAAAAGAAAATGTCCGCTCTCATCGCCCAGATAAACGAGGATGAACGAGCCATCGGCCGCTTCTTTACGCTTCACCTCACGAAAACCGAAAGCGCGGTCGTAGAAGGCCAGACTACGCTCGAGGTCGAGGACGTTGTAGTTATAATGATCGAAACGCGTTGTAAAAGGTCTTTTTTGATTGTCCATGCCTAAAAATCATATTGAATACTTGTCCGAATCGTCCCTGAAAGAAGAAGAAATCAGGAAAACGGACGTGCTAAGGTGACAAAAACATTCCATCCTCCCAAATAATAGCCCTGTTGGAAAGGGCTATCAGCGAACAAAAGAGGTAAATCGCATCATGGCCACGCCATACGGAAACGAGTGCGGCCGTCGGCATCGGTGGTCAAGGAGAAGGACCAGCCGTGGCGGGTCAGTACTTCGCGAATAACGACCAAGCCTATCCCCTGACCATTCGGCTTGGTGCTGAAGAATGGTGTAAAGAGACGGGCGGCGACGTCATCGCTGATAGGCTGTCCGTTATCCTCTACGAGCAGATTGTGACCATCCAGACAGAGCAGAACCGTCTTTGCCTCCGAGGCTGCCATATTTTCATACCCTGCAAAGCTCTCTACCGCATTGCGTAGCAGATTGATCACTACTTGCTCTATCTGCTCGGAATCGCAATGGACAAAGCAGGAATTTTGCTCTTTGCACATCTTCATTTCCACACCCATTTCGGCAGCTAAAGGCTGCATCAGCAGCATGCACCGCTCGCATAGAGATACCAAGTCTACGGAAGATAGGGTAGGATCGGGTAGCTTGACCACTTCGGCAAATCGTGTGATAAAGCGACTCATGGCCATACACCGATCGCGGCAGAGTGCAATGGCCTCTGATACTTCCCCTTCGGGTGTATGAGGCGTGTCGTCGAAAGCATCCCCCACGGCATTCAGCACACCGATTATACCGGCAGTGCTGTTATTGACCTCATGGGCTATCAGCCTGATCAGTTTTTCATAGGCTTCTTTCTCGGCCGAACGCAACTCCTCGGTCAGAGTTTCGATACTGAAAAAGAGACGGCTGAACGATCGATCGTAGAATCTCATCCGCGTAATCCGCCTCACCTCGGCCGTAGGCAATCGCCATGTACGGGACTCTCCTTCGCCCAGCTCGTCCGGATGGAAAGGGATCTTTGCACATACTTCCTCCAATGGTCTTTTGATAGGGATATAATCATCGGGCAAGTCCAACAGTCTGCGAGCGGCAGGATTGACGGACACAACTCGCATGTCGAAATCCAAAACGACGAAACCCACGGGCGAAACATCCATCACGAGCGAAAGGAAATTGTCTCGTTCCTCCAGTCTAAGTCTTTCCCTCTTGAGGCTGTGCATCAGCGCATTGTAAAGCTCTACCACCCGGTCTGCATCCGGCTGACCGACAGGAGCAAGGGTAGTGGCATAGTCCTGCGAACGGAGCATATCCATTCCATCGCCTACGGCTCGTATCGGCAATACCACCTTATTATATAGAAAACCGAGAAAGAAGAGGAGAGCGACCTCTATGGCCAGTATGATGAATAGCCCACTCCTCTCCACCGGAGGGTATAGGAGAGTCATCGCTATGAGCATCAAGGTGAGCGATACTCCTGTCAGGAGCAAAACGCGTAGGGATATTCTGCCCAATCGTTTCATCGTGCCGATTCTGTTTTACACGCCATCATAGTCCGTATTTCTCCATTCGCCGGTAGAGAGCTGCCCGACTCAAACCCAAGGCTCGTGCAGCACGACTGACGTTGCCGTTGTATTTAGTCAGCGTCTCTCGGATGGCAGCCTTTTCCATGTCGGTCAAAGCCCGTTCGTCGGAGCAGTCTGTTGCTGTTGCCTGCAGACCGAAGTCAGCCACATCCCGGGCACTGATTTCTCTCGCTCCCGAGAGCAATAGTGTACGCTCCACTACGTTTTTCAATTCGCGCACATTGCCCGGCAGGGGCATGGCGCAGATACGTCGTATAGCTTCTGCACTCCAACAGACAGGGGACAATCCGCCCGATTGGGCAAAAGCATTGCTGAAGGCTTCCACCAGCAGTGGTATATCCTCCTGACGCTCGCGCAGCGGAGGCAGATGCAGATGTATCAGGTTGATTCGATAATAGAGATCCTCTCGGAAACGTCCCTCGGCTACCATCTGCTCCAAGGAAGCATTCGTAGCCGATACCACACGGACGTCCACTCGGTGGGAGACGCTCTCGCCCAGCGGCTCGAATGTTTGTTCCTGTAACACTCTCAGCAGCTTCACTTGGTTACCGACAGGCAGTTCGCCTATTTCGTCCAGAAAGATAGTGCCGCCATCGGCCAGCTCGAACCGTCCTTTTCTGTCGGAAAAAGCATTGGTAAAAGCTCCTTTCTTATGTCCGAACAGCTCGCTTTCGAACAAACTATCGGGAATCCCACCCAAATTGACCTTGACGAATGGAGCTGAGGCACGTTTGCTCCCACGGTGCAAGGCCTCGGCTATCAATTCTTTGCCCGTACCACTCTCGCCCGTGATCAGCACAGAGGCATGCGTGGGAGCTATGCGGCGTATCTGTTCTTTGATCCTACAGATGGCATCGCTCCGGCCTATGATATGAGCACAGGGGTCATTCCCCTTGATCACCGTTTTCGGCTGACGGGCTGTATCTCTGTTAGACTGTTCCGATGGATCCGCCATAGCTGAGGGAGCAGCCAGATGCAAGGCTGTATCTATGGCACGAAGGAGTCGATCGTTGTCCCATGGCTTGCCGATGAAGTCGAAAGCCCCAAGCCTCATTCCCTCCACAGCCAGTGGAATCGAAGCCCAAGCCGTCATCAGTATGACCGGGCAGGAAGTGAATATCCGCATCTTCTCCAGCAGCTCCAATCCCTCCCTGCCGGAGGTCGAAAGGGAGAAATTCATGTCCATCAGGATCACAGCCGGCTCACGGCCGCCATCAGGATTCCGCACTATGGACAAAGCTTCGTCCGGGCTGTTAGCTAAGACGGGATTATAGCCGGCTCGCTTGAGCACCAGACGCAGTGCGGCACAGACAGCCACATCATCGTCCACGACCAAAATATCGATCAGTTTTTCCATTACACGGTAAAAGTACAAATTGGCATCGAAGCATGGCCTTCTTTGCTAAAGAACTCGATCGGGAAAACAGTTCTTTCCTGCATCGAACTCCACTGATATGGTGCTCTTCCGTTCCTCTCTAGATGCAGATGTCGCCTTTGCCTGGAACTTGTATTGCTTATCTGTGGAATGTGTACCCTGTGCATCCATGTGCTTCGGCAACTGTTTTATCGGAAAGTCGTTATCTTCGTTCGTCAAAGAGATGCCTGTGTATCTCTTCAATACGGTATTTATCATCGTTATGCCCATATCGAAAAGTTATCTTGGCAGACAGCTCCTATGTCTGCTCGGTCTTGCCGCCTCCATCCTTGTGGGTGTCTTGTTGCAGAGTTGCCGAGGCCGTGTGTCCGAAGGGGGGAAAGCCGATAGCATTCCATGCGACTCTTCTGTCGTGTCGGGGCTGCGCTCTGCGGATACACTGCGCGTAGCTACACTCTCGTCATCGACCACCTACTTCGTGTACAAAGATGAAGAAATGGGCTACGAGTACGAACTGGCGAAGCTCCTTGCCGACTCTCTGGGCTTGACTCTAGTCGTAGAGGTAGTGCCCAATGATGAGGCACTCTATGCTGCAGTCGATACCGGTCTGGTCGATATGGCAATTACGCCTCAGGCCGCGACCTTCAAGGGTAAGCAGAAGTATCTCTTCGTCGGCCCCGAAGAAATATCGGGACAAGTATTGGTACAGCGCACCGACGGCAATCCGCGCATAACGAACGTAACAGACCTTATTGGCAAGCCCGTCACGGTCATGGCACATACTCGCTATGCCGATCGGCTCCGGCACCTGAATGAAGAAGTGGGAGGAGGTATCGATTCGCTGATCCTCAGTGGAGATACGCTCACGACGGAGGATCTGATCACGCAGGTAGCCAAAGGGGAAATAGACTACACCTTTGCCGATGAACAGTTGGCACGACTGGCACGAACCTACTACCGCAATATAGACATCAGCATGAGAGTAGGCTTTGGCCAGAGGTTGCAATGGATCGTCCGCAAGGACAATCATTGTCTGGCACGATGGGTGAATCGGTGGGGAGAGTCCATCCCCGACAAGGAATCGTACCGAGCCATACAGAAGCGATACTTCGAGATGAGCAAGAGCAACGATGAGATCGAAGAGGAGCAGTCCGCCCCCCGACCTCGCATCAAGCTGACAAAAGGGAGTATATCACAGTACGATACCATTTTCAAGCACTATGCCGAGGAGCTTCGGCTCGGCTGGTCCTGGCATCTGCTCGCATCCATCGCCTACCACGAATCGCGCTTCAATGCCGGTATCGTAGGTTGGTCGGGTGCCAGAGGACTGATGGGCATCATGCCGAGGACAGGCCGGCGCTTCGGGGCCGACAAACAGGAGCTTTTGGATCCGGAAGTTTCGGTGCGCGTCTCCATCCGATGCCTGTTGGCGTTCAAGAACGAATTTCCCGATGTGACGGATCCGGAAGAAAGGCTCAAGTTTACGCTCGCTGCCTACAATGCCGGTTCGGGTCACGTGGCGGATGCAAGGCGTTTGGCAGCGAAGTACGGGGGCAACCCCAACGTATGGGACAATAACGTGGAAGCATACATCCGCCTCAAGAAGGATCCTAACTACTATAACGATCCTGTCTGTCGCTCCGGCTATCTGCGAGGTACGGAAACGATCAACTACGTACGCAGCGTAATGGCTCGTTATCACGCATACAAACAGAAGGATTGACACTACTGCACCTAAAAACAGCATGTTTCAAGCACAGCACTTGACCAAAAGCTTCGGCGATTTGGTTCTCTTCGAAGACCTCTCTTTCAGTATCGAACGGGGCGAAAAGGTCGGACTTATCGCACGCAACGGCAACGGGAAAACGACCCTGATGAATATCCTCACGGGAATCGACTCACCCGACTCCGGAGAAGTGATTTACCAAAACGGTATCCGCCGCGCATACCTGCCGCAGCTCCCCCAAGTACTTCCGGGCAGTACCGTACTGGAGACCTGCTTCGGACACAACGATGAGATGACCTCCCTGATAGCGCGATGGGAGGAGGCTTCGGCTCGGGGCGATGGCAAACGCATGGAGGAGTTGCTCCCCGAAATGGATGCCCTCGGTGCATGGGAGTACGAGCAGCGCGCACGGGAAATCCTTACTCGTCTGCATCTGAACGATCTGCATCGTGCCACGGACAATCTCTCCGGTGGGGAGCTTAAGCGCATCGCTCTGGCAGGCACGCTCATCGGCAATCCGGAACTGCTGTTTCTGGACGAACCGACCAATCATCTCGATCTGGATGTGATCGAATGGCTGGAGGGCTACCTCTCGCATCAGCAGATCGGACTGCTTCTGGTCACCCATGACCGCTACTTTCTGGATCGCGTATGCAACCGCATACTGGAGCTGGACAACAAACAGCTGTATGCCTACAAGGGCAACTACGAATACTACCTGAACAAACGGGAAGAGCGGCTGGAAGCTGCCGAACGCGAAACGAGCCGTGCTGCCAACCTCCTGCGCCGCGAAGCGGAATGGATGCATCGCAGACCGCAGGCACGGGGTACGAAAGCGAAGAGCCGCATCGATGCCTTCTACGAACTCAAGGAAAAAGCCCAGCCTCGCCACCGGGACGAAACGCTCCACCTCTCGGAGCAGGGCAGATACATAGGCAATAAGATATTCGAAGCTCACAAAGTCTGTAAAGCTTTCGGCGAACGCATTATCCTGAGCGACTTCGACTACACTTTCAGCCGATACGACAAGGTGGGCATCGTAGGGCCCAACGGCGTGGGCAAGACCACTTTCCTCCGGCTGCTGCTCGGCGAAGAAGAGCCGGACTCAGGGTATTTCGATGTAGGGGAGACGGTTTGCTTCGGCTACTACAGTCAGAAGGGTATGCAGTTCGACGAAAATAAACGCGTCATCGAAGCCGTGCAGGACATCGCCGAAGTGATTCGGAACGAAAAGGACGGTACCATCCTGTCGGCATCGGCCTTGCTGACGCAGTTTCTTTTTCCGCCCGAAAAGCAATATACGCCGATTCACAAGTTGAGCGGTGGCGAACAACGCAGGCTCTACCTCTGTACCGTACTGATGAAGAACCCCAATTTCCTGATTCTCGACGAACCTACGAACGACCTCGACATCCTCACGCTGAACGTACTGGAGAACTACCTGAGCGAATTCAAAGGATGCGTGCTCGTCGTCTCGCACGACCGCTTCTTCATGGACAAGGTGGTGAATCACCTCTTTACGTTCGAAGGGAACGGCATCGTGAAGGATTTCCCCGGCAACTACACGCAGTATCGCGAATACAAGCAGCAGGAAGAGGCCGAAAGACAGGCCGTCGAATCTTCCTCCACGACACGCAAGGCGGAAAATGGAAAGCCCCGAACCGACACTGCCGAGCGTCCGCGGAAGCTGACTTTCAAGGAGAAGCAAGAGCTGGAACAGCTCGAAGCCGAACTGCCAAAACTGGAAAAGGAGAAAGCCGAACTGGAATCCCGCATGAGCAGCGGCACGATGTCCACGGACGAACTCCTCACCGCCGGCGACCGCATCGCCGCCCTGATCGAAGAGATCGACAGCAAGGGGATGCGCTGGCTGGAGCTGAGCGACATCTGAACAGAGACGGCATACAGTATAAAACATCAACGATAACGATATGAAACGAACCTTATTTATCTTACTTGTATTCGTGGCCTGCTGTGCGGCTGCGGCACAAACCGGCGAAGTACGCCGCCGCGTCCTGATCGAAACATCGCGGGGCAAAATGACGGTAGAGCTTTTCAACGAGACGCCGATCCATCGCGACAACTTCATCACCCTCGTCCGCAGTGGAGCTTACCGCGGCGTGCTCTTCCACCGTGTCATCGACCAGTTCATGGTACAGTCGGGCAACCTCCTGAGCAAAAACGCCAAGCCACTCGAAGACCTCGGCAACGATACCACGACGCGTACCCTGCCGGCGGAGATCGATCCGTCCAAACACTTCCACCGACGAGGTGCACTCTGCGCGGCGCGACAAGGCGACGACGTCAATCCCGAAAAACGCTCATCGGCCACCCAATTCTACATCGTTACGGGGCGATTCTTCACCGACTTCGACCTCGAACGCATGGCAGAGGAGAAGAAATGCACCTTTTCGGAAGAGCAGAAGAAAGCCTATATGCTCCAAGGCGGCGCACCCCATCTCGATGGCGACTACACCGTCTTCGGCCAACTGATCGAAGGCGAGAAGACCCTCTCCAAGATCGAACGCCAGCATACGGACGAGCGCAATCGTCCCCTGAAAGACGTCGTAATCCTCGATATGACGCTGCTGGACTAAGCCCACTGCCAAACCCGTACAGACGAAGAGGGGGAGCCGACCACGTGCCGGCTCCCCCCTTCTTTTCTCTCTACGTTCAGTGTACCGATCGGTAGAGAGATCATGCCGTTGGGACTGAAAAAATCGCAAGAAAGCCCACTGCCCAAACCTCCAACTGTTCCAAAAGTTACACGACAGACCATTTGGGTCAGGAAAATGCAATTGTTCGTCGGGAAATCTGCATTTCGGCTCCGCAATGCAGTTTGTCCGGCGTGCAAACCTGCAAATCAGACACGAAATTCACCGCTCCAACTTGGAGGAAGACAAATCCGCACCGAAATGCCTTCCTCCAAGTTGGAGCAACCTTTTTCGACTCCACAGTGCAGTTTGTCCGGCGTGCAAACCTGCAAATCGGGCACGAAATTCGCTTCCGCAAATTGCGGGAAAGCATTTCCGAACGAAAAAACCTCGCCGCAAGTTGCGGAACGACAAATTCGCACTGAAAAAGGCCGCCGCAACTTGCGAGAAGCTTTTTCGGGTCAAAGATGTCGTCCCGCAGCTTGCGGCGACCTTTTTCGGCCATGCAATGCAGATTCCCCGTCGAACATTCCCCCTTTTGCCCAAAGCACCCCTAATCCTCTTTTCTCACTGTGAAATGTGGAAAACAATGCTACCCTCCCCGTAAGAGGGGCAGTATCCGAATTATTCTTCCTGTACAACTATCGACTTGTTCTTGAAATACTCGAAACCCAATAATCGGGTTAGCCATTCGGGAAAGTCGGCAGTCGAATATGTTTTACCGATAAGGGCCTGTATTTGTTCGCTCCAATCGGGTCGCAACCGCTTCATTTCAGGGCTTAAGTAAATCATGAAAGGAACACGGCTACGATCCGCCTCATCGATCGGTGTCCCGTCATACGGATGCGTATCGCCCTGTACTCCAAGATTGCCCATATAGATGACAATGGAAGGTGTACTGCTATAGAAATCGATGATTTTTCCAAGTATATGGTCGTGATACAGCAAGAGATTGTGGTATTGGGCTAAAACGTCTCTATCATCAGGCTGTATGTTGTCGAAGACTGTGAAATGACGACGATCAAAAGTCCAAAAGTCCCTGTTGACACGAGACCAAATACTCCCTTCTCCACCTTGTAAATGAATAACACTGAACACGGATTGGCTCCCCTGCCGATAATCGGTCAAATGTTCGAGCACAGCCTCGTCGAGAGGCGAATTGCCGTTCCAGCATTCCTCCGAGGCACGCAGATTGACATGATAGGAAGAGTCGCAATCGGCAGCAAGCTGGGGTACTACATCCAGCCAGGGAGTTGCTTTGGGCGTATTGTCGAGCCAAAAAGTTCGATAACCGGCCAGTCGCATGACTCCGGGCAAAGTGGGATAGACATCCCAGCTGCTTTCGTCTCCGGGGTCGTAATAGGACAGTGCTTGCGCCATGGCAAAGTGGGGCGTATTGTCCGCGGTGTAAGCCTTGTCTAAAATGAACAACTCCTGAGAAGCTATCAGAGAATCGATAGTCGGCGTATTCTTTATATAATGTCCATAGCAGTGCATCAGGTGCGGATAAATAAGCCGGTCATAGACTACGATCACATTGTGAGGAGTGTCGATCGTTCGCTCTCTGTGCAAGTGATTCTCATGAGGGGCTTGGGGATGGTAGTAAATATTGGACAGGGAGATCTCCTTTTGGGCCATCCTATTGCTTAGCCAAAGTCGTTCGGGTAATGACATCGCATTGTAACGAATCCAATTGCTCCGGTAGGCTGCATATATATATTTGGCATGCCATACTCCGAGAAAAATCATCAGTAAAACAAGAACGATCAGCCCCCAACGTCCTCGATGGAAACCCCTGACGGAAGTCGGCATCTTGCCCATCAATATCAATAGCAAAGAGAATCCCTTTCTGACAGACCAAGGCAGCAATCGGGCTATGACAAAAGCGACTAAGAGCAAAAGTAGTCCACGACCAAAAAGCATCGCGTTTCCACCGGACCGGAAGAACCCGATAGCCTCGGATGGATTGGTTGCCAGTATAGGCTGCGCCATGGCTCCGGAAAAAGGAAGGCGGTAAATGTTGATCAGGTAGAAATCCGTGAGGAAAGAAACACAGATATAGACCAGTTCTATACCGATTACAATATTACGTATGATTCTATTAGGGATGAAAGCCGGTACAAGGTAGCCCACCAGAGACCATGCCAGCAATGCCCTCAGCATTCTCATCTGCCCCTGGCTATCGACTCCCATAGCTTGTAGCTCAAGGAGGTTGAAAAATTGGACAAGGAAAAGAAAAATCAGCAGCCAGATCAGTTGATAGAGACGCCTGTCCAATCCTAAAAAGAATGCGCCCATTTGTTTTCGTTCCATTTTCGTCTTATTTGCTTTGATATTCAGGATGCTTGGGTGTAAACTCCGTTAAGGCATCCCAGCCTGTGATAATTCTTTTTCGAGAATAGTCATACTCGTCGCTCCAGAGCTCCAGCAGAGGATTGCTGTAGCTGTTCTTGATGCCCATAAGGGCAGCAAGGGAATTGGGCAGGAGGTCTGTCATGAACGGTTTCCTGTGCGCTGTTTTCACCTTATCGCTTATATCGGGGTTTTCGGCCATAAAGCGAGGACTCATATATACCATAAAGGGGATTTGTAGAGCAGTGGGAGCATTGGCATGCACAATGGCCTGCGAATGTTTGGGATCATCGTAGCGCACCAAACCGTGATCGGAGAGATAGATAACGATGGCAGAAGAGTTCTCATACCGTTTGATGATCTCACCGAGCACATAATCGCTATAGTAGACGGAGTTCATATACTGAGCAGAAAGCTCGTTTTCTTCCAAGGCATGCGATTCGGGGATATCTTTTCCCGAGAATTTGGCATAATCGGCGGGATACCGATCCTCGAATAAGGCATGGCTCCCCATGAGATGAATGATCTGCAGCAGATTTGTGCCACATTGTTCATGGCTCTGAAGCAGTGGTAGTATGGCTTCGTCGTAGGAGTTGTTTTGCTTTCCCCACATCCATGTCGTAGTAGAATAGTGTGTGGTGTAGAAAGTGCTATCGCAAGTTTGGGCGATGGCTGCTACCATTTCGACAAAGAAGCCGCTCTTTTCCTGATTGCTGCTCCAATGTGTGCGGTACCCGGCCGAGCTGAAAGCCCGCGAAAGGGTAGGATAGTCCAGCCAGTCGGTCTCCTGCTCGGTGTTCGTTTGGTGGTATGTAAGCACCGACTTGAGAGATGAGTTGGTATTTGCGGCACAGGTGACCACATCGTCGTAAAGAACCATATGGCCCATAGCGCAGAGAGAGTCTATAACCGGCGTATTAGGCAAAGGATAGCCATAGCAATGCATATCCAGCCTACGAAGAGATTCGCCCATGACCAATACGACGGTATGCGGCTTGCGTTGCGGAGAGATGGAAACATCCCCGAAGGAATGAGAAGTGAGCGATTCCACCATACTGCTCATCGAAGCATTATCCTGTATGGCATGCATCGTGCCCAGTACGAAGCGTTCGCTCAGAGCCAATCGATTGTATGGGGTGGATTCATCCAGCTTGTAAAACTCTTTGCGCGAAGCGACAACGGAAATGATAAAAACGACCGAAAACAAAACAACATATGCACCACGTCCAAATAAATATCGGATGCGACACAGTAGACGGAAAATCAGTCTTCTGCCAATGGATATTGCAGCTAGCAAGAGAAGGATGGCTCCTCCTTTCGCCCACGAAGCAAAGGTGATACCACCCAGGAAATAGCCCGGATTGGCTTCGGATGGATTGTTCGTGTGGAAATGTATCAGAACGCTATCCGTGATAGGTGTGTCCCAGAGCGTCAATAAATGGTATTCGTATATAAACAGGACGGAAAACGGGACAACGATCAAGGCGGTGAGTATATGCCTCAACCATTTGTTAACTGCAAGAGAGGGCAAGATCCAGATGAACGCTGTCAGGGGCAAAGCTCCGGTAAGAAAAGGCAGGAGCCAATCGGTCTTGATCGTCGTTTGATGGTAGAAAAAGGCTGCATTAACGACCTGCAACAATAATAAATAACAGAGTAAAGAGACCGAAGAGTAACTCAAGAGTTTGTTTCTTAAGGCTCGTATATATAGAGAAGATGTTCCGCTACTTTCTGTATGATAAAGTTCCGAATCCTTTTCAGTTTTCATCGTTGTTAAAGTTGGTTGTCGTGCAATACAAAAGTAGATAAAAAAGAAGTTTTATCGGACTTCCTTATCTGATATAGATGGGGCTATTTCGATTCCCTGAGAATGATCGATCTTCTTATCTTTGCCGCCGGTAAAGCTAAGGATAGCAAGCAGATTGCTCTATCCTACACTCTTTACCCGCTCAATACCAATACATTAGATAAACTGCTAATTGCTACCCGACATGTACACCGACTTCTCACATCTCCTCCATCTGCCGATATGGATGCTACGGTCGCATCCATTTCCTCCGTATTCGATGAACACCTTGGGGAATAAAGACTATATGGCTCATCCTGTATAAGGACGAAATACCCTTTCGATACTCCTCCTAAGGGACCGGGCACCTACTGAGTTTGCTGTTAAACTCGGTGGGTGCCTTTGTTTTATCACCTCCCGAATCAGCCTTTTTCAGCCTGCGATTTATATATAAATCATTTACGATCTATATATTTATTGAAATCGTTTTATATATAAATCGAAAACGATCTGTATATAAATAGAAAATGCTTTATATATAAATCGTTATTTGAACTCGTCAAAATCGAAAATCGACCTGTGAAAGTTCGTTTTCTTGTCTTTTTTACCTCGCTTGCCTTTCTTTTTCGGGTGCTTATTTAGAATCATTCCAAACTCCGCTTCGTTGTTGAAAACTTTTTTGGTGTGTAATTTTCGCGAGCAAGCAGCCTTTGTTCACGATGGCTCATATTCGAGTCGTAGTGCCTTTTTTCACCGTTGCCAGAGTCTGGTAACTTGCTTCTTTCAACGCATTTCTTTTCTTATTAGGATATATAACTGTAGGGTGTGACCTTTTTGTTACCTTTGTTTGATATAATTCAGACAGACAGAACAATGATACAAATAGGAGACCGCATTCCGGAGATTCTTGGGATGGATCAAGACGGGAACGAAATCAAAAGAGACGATTATCGCGGCCGAAAGATCGCGCTCTATTTCTATCCCAAAGACAATACTTCGGGATGTACGGCACAGGCATGCAGCTTGCGCGACAGTCATAGCGCACTTCGCGCCGCCGGCTACGAGATTATCGGTGTGAGTCGTGATTCAGCCAAGAGCCATCGCAATTTCCGAGAGAAATACGAGCTCCCTTTTCCGCTGATCGTGGATGAGGAAGTGCGTCTCAACGAACTTTTCGGTGTTTGGGTGGAAAAAAGTATGTACGGACGCAAATACATGGGGACCGAACGAACGACTTTTCTCACGGATGAGGAGGGCGTAGTCACACGCATCATCAGAGGCAAAGAGGTGAAGACCAAAGACCACGCCGGCCAGATACTAAACGGATAATACAGAACAAGAAAAGACATATGGCAGAAGAAAAGATACCCACGGTGCAAGACGAGAAGAAACTGCAAGCCCTGCGAATGGCCACGGAAAAGATAGAGAAGACATTCGGAAAAGGTGCTATCATGAATATGGGAGCCAATACGGTGGAGGATGTAAGTGTTATCCCCTCCGGCTCCATCGGTTTGGATTTGGCTCTCGGTGTGGGCGGTTATCCTCGCGGACGTATTATCGAGATATACGGACCGGAATCTTCGGGTAAGACCACTCTGGCCATCCATGCCATTGCCGAAGCGCAGAAAGCTGGTGGCTTGGCGGCCATCATCGATGCCGAGCATGCTTTCGACCGCACCTATGCCGAAAAGCTGGGCGTCAATGTGGATAATCTCTGGATAGCACAGCCGGACAACGGCGAACAGGCTTTGGAAATCGCCGAGCAACTGATTCGCTCTTCTGCTGTCGATATCATAGTCATCGACTCCGTCGCAGCCCTGACGCCCAAAGCGGAGATAGAGGGAGAAATGGGGGACAACAAGGTCGGTCTGCATGCTCGCCTGATGTCGCAAGCACTGCGTAAGATGACCGGAGCCATCAGCAAATCCAATACGACCTGTATCTTCATCAACCAGCTACGAGAGAAGATCGGTGTTTTGTTCGGCAATCCGGAGACTACCACAGGAGGGAACGCACTGAAATTCTATGCATCCATCCGCATCGACATTCGCAAGAGCACACCGATCAAGGATGGGGAAGAGATCATGGGACACCTGACCAAGGTGAAAGTGTTGAAAAACAAGGTGGCTCCTCCGTTCCGCAAAGCAGAGTTCGATATCGTATTCGGAGAAGGCATTTCGCGTTCCGGCGAGATCATCGATTTGGGTGTAGAGCTGGATATTATCAAGAAGAGCGGATCGTGGTTCAGCTATGGCGATACGAAGCTGGGACAGGGCCGTGAGGCTGCCAAGGAAATGATTCGGGACAATGAGGAATTGGCCGAAGAACTGACTGAAAAAATACGCGAAGCCATTCGCAACAAACATTCATAAAGCAATCTTGGATGAGGAGGCCGAAGGCGTTTGAGCATATCGGAGGCTTTTCGGTCTCTTCCCTTGGATAGTGATGAAGCAACGCTATCGGGAGCTATGCTGGCAAGGAGTGCTCATTCCTCTATACCTGCAGGATTGGTGGCTGGACGCTGTATGCGGTGTCGGCGAATGGATGGCTTTCGTCCTTGAGGAGGAAGGGACGGCTTCAGGCGTGATGCCATGTTATATGCCGGTACCCGGTCATATCAGCATGCCGCCCTTCACCCAGTTTTTGGGATCTTACAGTCTCATAGGCAAAAATGAAGACGGCACAACCTCCTTTCGTACCCAGCGCAGGGTACACGATATGCTGCGCTCCATGCTTCCGCCTCATAAGTCCTTTATGGTACAATACTCCAAGGATTTTACCGATTGGCTCCCCTATTACTGGCAGGGTTACTCTCAGACTACGCGATATACATACAGACTAGATCTAAGCCCGGGGATCGATGTTGTACGGACAGCTATTCGCCCCGACGCCATGAAGAAGATACGTAAGGGGGAAAGAGACGGACTCCGCTACACGTCGGCCACGGTGGACGACCTGCTGCGCCTCTGTCGTATATCCATGTCCCGACAGGAAGCAAAAGGATTTGCATCGCAGACATTGCAACGGGTGGCGGAAGTCACCATCGAAAGACAAGCAGGTGAAATAGTCGGCTGTGAAGATAGCGAAGGGCATCTGCTGGCTGCCGTCTTCCTCGTCCATGATCATGACACAGCTTATACGATTGCTTCCGGCCAGATTCGTGAAGGACAGGGGCGCAATGCCGGAGCTTTTGTCCTGTATGAGGCCATTCGGAGGGCTTGTGAGATGGAAGGCATTCATACATTTGACTTCGAAGGTTCCATGCTGGAGGGGGTAGAAGGATTCTTCCGCTCGTTCGGAGGCGTGCAAACGCCCTATTTCCGACTGTCCAAAGGTCGGATTGGCTTATGTGGCCGACTAAGACGTAAATGGCGGGCCTTTCATGATGCCGGTCAGCAAAAACAGGTATGAATACTGAAGTAATCCACTACATCATTCGCTTTCTGATCGGAGATGAAAGCGGAAGCGATCAGCTCCTCAGCCGCATCGGTTATACCTCGAAGCAGAGCGAGATGTCCCGATACAGCATTGTCATCCGTGCTTCAAACTTCTTCGATTCGGATATTTACGGTACCGATAAGGCTTTTCCCTCGTTACCACTGAAAGAATGGGAGGGCGTACCGCTCCTATTCGGAGAGCCGACCGAAGAGCTGTTGGAAGAGAGCGACACGCTGGTGCTGAATGCCGACATTGTCGCCTCTACATATTTTCTGATCTCTCGCTACGAGGAGATGTACCGGCGTAAACTTCGAGATATACACGGACGATTTCCGGGAAGAGAGTCCTTGCCTTTCAAGGCAGGATTCCTGCAGCGTCCTGTCGTAGATGAATACGGGGCCATCCTGCGTACTAAAATTCGTCAGATGGGCTGGCCGATAAAAGACCCTGTCCCCCATTTTTCCATGGTGAATCTGACGCATGACGTAGACGAACCGTTCGAGTACAGAGGATGGAGAAGCTTTGCCCGAGCATTGATCAAGGAACGCAAATCTCCCTTCAAGGCTTTCCGTCTGGCTTATGCCAATCCGGCAAGTGATCGTTTCTTCACTTTTCCCCGTTTTGTGGATTGGGACAAAACATTGCGCAGCAAAATGCAGGATCGCTGTCGGATTATCTTTTTCTTCAAAACACCCGGAAAAGCCCCACAAGATGCGCCGAACTATTCGCTGAGAAAACCGCTCTATCAACCGCTCCGATCTTTGGTCGAAAACAATGGAATAGTGATAGGACTCCACAGCAACTACTCCGCCGGACTGAACCCCGAGCTGATCGGAAAGCAGCGCAAGCGACTCATCAGTGATACGGGTGCCGCGGTGGACTGCAACAGGCATCATTACCTTGCAGCTCGTGAGCCGGAAGATATGCAAGCTCTGATATCGGCAGGTATCAGACACGATTATTCCATGGGATATGCCGATGTTGCAGGTTTCCGCCTCGGCACATCTCGTCCCGTTCGCTTCATCATGCCTTCCACAAGACGGCTGAGCGAACTGATCCTGCACCCACTTACGCTGATGGACTGTACGCTGGACAGGCGGGAATATATGGGCTTGGATGAAGCTGCAGCCACGAAGTTGTGCGAGGTGCTGCTGAAGCATACTTTCACCCACGGAGGAGAAGCCACACTTCTCTGGCACAACGAATACCTCTCTCGTGACATCCATCCTTGGCATGCCCGTTTGTATCGCGAGGTGTTGCGACTGATAGAAACCATGGAGGAAAAACAGGAGAACGAATCTCCTGACTACGAAACGGCCACCGATCAATGAAACGGGTACTCATCTTCGCTGACATCTTCCCACCGGCTTTCGCTCCGAGAGCAGCCTATCTGACCAAATACCTGCTTCGCTTCGGTTGGGAACCTTACGTAATAACGGAAAAGATGCCTGCTCCGGCATCCCAGTCACATGGCGATGTATTCGGCGGATTCTGCACCGATATTCCGGTAACGGCAATCGATCTCTCTTCACCTTCTTATGCGATCCGTTCAGCTCGTCTGTTCGGCGAATTGCTTTGGGAGCAGAAAGAAAAGCGGTTCTACGAAGAAGCGGTGAAAGCTTTTCCCGACGTCAGATTCGATGCCGTACTGTGTCTTACGTATCGTAAGTTTCCTCTTGCTGCGGCTTGTCGTTATGCACGAGCACATCGATTGCCTTGGGTGGCGGATTGCCGTGATGTGGTCGAACAGTACAGCCGTTACGATTTTCTTCCTCGTGGCAAGCGGCTGCCAAGTCTGCTGATGAGGTGGCTTCGAAGCCGCTATATTTCCCTCCGAAACCGTTATCTCCGCGAAGCCGATCATATAGTTTCGGTATCTCCCTGGCACTGCAATCTGCTAGCAGAAGTTAATCCTCGTACAGAATTGATCTACAACGGCTATGATCCCGAACTTTTTTCTCGAGGATCGCTTCCCTGTGACAAATTCATCCTCTCCTATACAGGACGATTGCTGACTTCGGAAATGCACGACCCTACCCTTTTGTTCGAGGCTTTGGCTTCTGAAGCCCTTCGGGATGTGCGCAAGGAGGGACGAATAGAACTGCACTGGTACGTGGACGATCATTCCCATTCTATCCTGCAACCGCTGATTCGGCAGTATGGCCTGACCGATATGTGCCGCTTTTTCCCGATGGTTCCGGCCCTTCAGGTACCTGAAATATTGCGTCGCAGCAGTATCCTGCTCCAGTTGGGTAATACAGAGAAGCCCGGAGGTCCTCATGGCATAGTATCGACCAAGTTATTCGAGTCGTTGGCCATGGAAAAACCCATCCTGATGGTAAGGAGCGATGAAGCTATCGTGGCAGATATTATATCGAAGGCCGAGGCCGGATTGGCTGCTCGGACGACAGAAGAGGTAGCTACGTTCCTGAACGATCAATATACGCGCTGGAAGGCAGAAGGGGATACATCCCTTCCTAATTCGAACAGAGATTTCATTTCCACTTTTTCACGAAAGGAGCAGGCAGGACAATATGCTCGTCTGCTCGAAACTATTGTCGCTAACTAATTCAGCATTGCATCATGAAGTACCGTGATTTTGCACCGTTGCTTCTTCCCTTGGAGCCTAATACGACAGTTATTGCCGGCCCTTGCAGTGCCGAAAGCGAGGAACAGATAATGACTACAGCTCGTGCACTTAGGAACGAGGCCGGCATTCGTATCTTTCGTGCCGGTCTGTGGAAACCTCGTACTCTTCCCGGTTGCTTCGAAGGAGTGGGAGAAGTCGGGCTGCCTTGGTTAGTGCGTGTACAGGACGAATTGGGTATGCTTGTGGCCACGGAAGTGGCTACTCGCGAGCATGTAGAGCAAGCCATGCAAGCCGGTATCCGAATACTTTGGTTGGGCGCACGAACTACATCCAATCCCTTTGCCGTACAGGAAATTGCCGATACGATAGGAAAGGACGAATCGGTGATTGTCCTTGTCAAGAATCCGATCAGTCCCGATTTGGATCTGTGGACCGGAGCTCTGGAGCGGCTTCGGCAGTCCGGAGTACAACGGATAGGTGCCATCCACAGAGGATTCAGCACCTATGCGACTAAGGCATTTCGCAATCCTCCCCATTGGCAGATCCCTTTCGATCTGAAAAGACGTTTCCCTTCGCTTACCATCCTTTGCGATCCCAGCCATATTACGGGACAGAGGGAGCGGATCGAATCCGTCAGCCAGCAAGCTATGGAAATGAATTTCGATGGACTGATCATCGAATCGCATTGCTCTCCTGACAAGGCTCTAAGCGATGCAGGCCAGCAGATAACGCCCGCCGTTCTTGCTCAAATACTCCGGCACCTGCGTATCCCATGCCGCCAATCCGAGAAACAGGACGAAGAGCTGATCTCTTGGCGCATGCAGATCGATCAGATAGATGAGAATATCGTGGAATTGCTTGCTCGGCGGATGCAAGTAGCATACGAGATAGGTATGTTCAAAAAAGAGCACAATCTGGCTGTCGTTCAGAACCTGCGTTACGAACAGCTCCAACGCAATTGCGCACGCACTGCTGCCCTCTTGGGTTTGGACGAAGCATTCGTATCGGAGCTCTTCAGTCGTATCCATGAGGAATCTGTCCGTCTGCAAACCCTTGCTCCCCAAAAGCCGCACACTGACGACTGCACATCATGAATACTCACCACATCGTTATCAGCATAGGCAGCAACTATGCCGCAGAGATCAATATTCCTGCGGCTATGCGTCTGCTGCGGGGGTCATATCCGACGATCTGCTTCTCCGAGCCCATCGAGAATGATCCCATTGACTTTCCATACCCGTCCGGTCGCTTTACCAACCTGACCGCCCATTTTTATTCGACGGAGGACAGGGAAGAAGTCGGGCGAAAGCTGAAAGGAATAGAATTGCAGTTGGGCAGAACGTATACCAAACCCTTCGATGGCCGCGTAGCCATCGACATCGACCTGATTGCATGGAACAATACAATACTGAAGCATGTTGATTATTCGAGGCCCTATATTCAATCCGGCCTCCAAGAACTGCGTATCAATATCCAAACACAACCCGATATGACGAAAGAATCCAGATCGGAAACATTTTTCCACAGCAAACCGAACAATTGGAACTGCGCACAAGCTGTTCAAAAAGGATTTCAAGATTTGACCGGCATGACCGACGAAGCGATCGAAGAAGAATACCGCCCCAAGGGAGGCGGAAGAGCCGAAGGGGGACTCTGCGGTGCACTCTATTCAGCCAATAGAATCCTCGAGGCTAAAGGGCTGCAACCGGTCAGTCAGGAGTTTCAAGCCCATGCCGGTGGTATTACCTGCCGCGAGCTGAAGGGGGAACTAAAATACCCCTGTAACAACTGTGTCCGTTTAGCCGAAGAGCTTGTCGAACAAAGACTATCCGAATCTCAACCACATGACTGAGTATGAGGATGCGTAAAATCAGCTCCGAGTCAGCTTTTACCTCCATCTTCATCCTTTAAGATTCGTAATTAGTCGTCCCTTAAAATTCTTTTTAATCTCTGATATTCAGCAAATTAGTTTGCGAATATCTTTGCTAAATCTGCAAGTTTTCTTATCTTCATANTCTTCTGAATTGGTACACTTTCGCAAGCGCATTGGTGAAAAGGGGATAGAGCTCATTTTTCAGGAAAGCATTCGTGTCAATAACGAAGATGATGATGACGAGCATCATGACACTGCTTTTATTGATTCGACCGTTCAAGAGAAGAATATCACCTACCCTACAGATGCCAAGTTGCATAAAAAGATTGTCCGTAAGGTTCTGAACATCGTCCACAAATTAGAGTTGCCACTTCGCCAAAGCTATACCTTTGTTCTCAAGCGCATTTATCGCGACCAACGTTTTCGCCATCATTCCAAGAATCGCCAAAAGGCACTCAGAGCGGATAGGAAATTGCGAACCATAGCCGGCCGATTAGTCCGAGAGCTCAAGCGTAATCCGGGAGAGCATTCTAGTACGAATTCGGCAATAAAGTCTGCATCATCCGCTCGGCTACGGGGCTTATTCTTGGTGCCCAATCATTTCGTAATGAGTATGATGGACACACGATAGAAGCCTCGTTGGCACAAGTGGAACGCCTCACACGGAGAAAGATCAAGATACTGGCAGGCGACAGGGGCTATCGGGGTAAGAAAGAGGTTAATGGCACTCAGATTTTAATACCGGATGTTCCCAANTTACAACTTCAAAAGAGCCATGAAGGCTCTTTTGCACCTGCTCAAAATAATAAGCGAAAAGCTAAGCGAGAGACCATCGATGAATGACTTCTCACTTGTAAATGCTTTTTAAGGGATGACTAATTAGTCGTCTCTTAAAAGTCCTTTTATCCACTGATACTCTCTGGCTAAAAGGTTTTTAAGGGACGACTAAATAAGATAAAATAACGGATTTCGACAGCCTCCTCCTTTTTCGTTTATTCATCGGCAAGGCGGGCTTCTTCGAACTTCGCTTTCATCGTGGGATTACCCCGCGTCAGCTTCTTGATGGTGAGGGCTTCGGCTTTGTCGTTCGCTAGGCGGAGGTTATACTCGCTTCCGACCAGGGCATCCTTGATTTTATTCAGGTGCTGTATGGACTTGTCGATCTCATCGATAGCCGTTTTGAATCGTTCGCTGGCAAGACGATAGTTTTTGCCGAATCTCTCCCGAAAATCTTCGAGCTGACTCTCGAAATTCGAAACGTCGATGGATTGTTTCTGTGCGATGGCAAGCTGCTGTCTGTACCCCAGACTCTTTTTAGACGTCTGCACAAGGAGGGTTATCATCGGAATGAAGAACTGCGGACGAATCACATACATCTTGTCGTATCTGTAGGACATATCCACAATACCGCCGTTATACAATTCGTTGTCCGGCTCCAGCAGAGAGACGAGTACGGCAAATTCACAACCTTTGGCCCGGCGGTCGGCATCCAGCTTCTTGAGGAAGTCTTCGTTTTTATGCTTCGTAGCAGTCTCATCGGCTTCGTTCTTCATCTCGAACATGATGGATACGTATTCGGTACCATCTTCGCCGAAATCACGAAAGATAAAGTCTCCCTTCGTGCCTCCTGATGCATCATTATCTTTTTCGAAATAGGCGTTGGGCATAACGGGGCGGAGCATCTGATTGAACTGAGTGGAGCAATGAATCTCTAAGGTCTCCCCTATCATCTTCGTGGACATACGAGCTTTCAGATCTTTGTAATAGTCCACTTCTTCCTGCTTCAACTTCAGCCGAGCTTCATACCGGTCTTTGAGTGCATTCTCCTGAATGGTCGCGTTTTGCTTGTCCAGCTCTGCTGAAGCTTTCAGTAGGGCTATCTCCGCCTCTTTAGATTTGATATCCTCTTGTGCTTTCTGTTGTTCTTTGAGAACGGCGATCTCCAAGGCACTGTCTTTGTCTCTGATTGCAGATTGCAAGTCACTGATTTCTTTCTCTTTTCCTGCTAAGGCAAGGCTTAGATCGGACTGCTTTTTCTGTTCGACGACGTTCAGTTCTGCCTGTAGGCGAACCAGCTCGGCATCTTTCTGTGCAATGGTCGCCTGCCAGTCCTTCTCCATCCGAATCTGCTCCTCGGATTTTTTGTTCAGCTCCTGTTGATACTTGTTCAGGGCATTTGCCTCTATCACCTGTTGCTCGATCTGATGTTGCTTGTGGAGATCAGCGATCCGATGTTCCATTTCGGCTTCGAATTCTGCATTTCGCACTTGACTGACGATAGAAGCATAGTCGGCTTCGTCTACGGTAAAGAAACTACCGCAATGGGGGCATTTCAGTTCTTTCATGGCTCTATCACCATTTCAGTATCAAATCTTTATATCGGTCGCTAAAGTTTTATGCCTTTGCATGTCGGGAGGATGCCAAAGCCAAGATCAGTCCGAGAGCGATGGACAAGAGCGCAGCCACAAAGACGCGGTACTCGGACGGGAGTAAGAAGGTGACCGTATGTGCCGGTATCCAGAAAAAGGGAATGGTCTTGCCAACGACAAAGGTCATAAAACGATTCCAATCCACCCGTTCAACGGCTAAGCGAATGCTTCCTCCCAGGCCTTTGGCTTTGTTCTCCAGATACGTGTCGCTGATGCGGTGAGCAGCCATGAAAGCCGGCCCGAATGTGAGATTCATGGCCGAAGAAATAAGGAAGGCTGTATAGACCGAACTGTCGATGTAGGGGAGTAGTCCTCTTGCGATGATACCGCGTATGCCGGCTTCATACAACCCAAAATTGAAGACGATGAGTATGCCGACGATGCCCCATATAGCAATACGCGCCCAGAGATAAGAGGGACAGGTATATCGTTTGGCTTTGATCCGTCCGGCCACTACTTCACCGATGGTAGCCAAGATGGCAAACTTCAGGAAACCGATATAATAAGGATAATGGCGGCTGAGGGAATTGAATGTTTCCGATGTCCAAGGGGAAAGCATAAGCCCCAGCATCAGGATAATGATCAGAAGGATGAGTAGATCTCCTTTTTTCATTGTAGCAGTTTAGTATTTGGCTTAGGGATGAAAAGAAAGAGGCTGTGCTTTCGTTTGGCTTTGGGACCTGAAAGCACAGCCTCATCTATTGCTGTATTACATGAGACCGCGGGCACGGAGCAAATCCTTGATATCAGGTTTTTGCAGACCGGTGAATGCGGTGAAGATCGTATTGAAATCCTGCGTATTGCCACGCGAAAGAATCATATCGCGAAGGCGTTGTCCATTTTGGGAAGTCATGCCACCGTTTTGTAGCATCCATTGGTAAACGTTGTTATCCAGCACTTCACTCCACAGATAAGCATAGTAACCGGAGGCATAGCCGTTGCTCCAGATATGGCGGAAATAAGAGGAGCGATAGCGAGGAGGTATCTGCAGATTGTAGAGACCGACCTTGCGCAGAGCTTCTTCTTCAAACTTGGCTACATCGGTAATGGCTTCCGCCTCTTCGACCGTGAGCGTATGCCATGCCTGATCGAGGCTTACGGCTGCAAGATTCTCTCCCAGAGAATAAGCTTGATTGAAGTCGCTCGCATCCTGAATCTTCTTCACCAGTTCGGCCGACATCGGCTCTTGCGTCTTCCAATGCTTGGCGTAGTTGGCAAAGACATCCGGATCCATAGCCCAATGCTCGTTGAGCTGAGAGGGCATCTCTACGAAGTCACGCGCGACATTCGTGCCGGAGAGCAAAGGGTACTGCTGAGCAGCAAACATACCGTGCAGGGCATGGCCGAATTCGTGGAAGAGAGTGGTCACCTCATCATAGTTGATGAAAGAGGGCTGACCGTCAACGCCCTTGGCATAGTTGCAAACGTTGTAAATCACGGGCTTTTGGTTCAGCAGGTAGCTCTGGTCTACCCAATTGCTCATCCATGCACCTCCGCTCTTGGTCGAACGACGATAGAGGTCGGTGTAGAAGAGTGCAAGCTGGTTGCCGTCGCGATCGATAACGTCGTATACACGCACGTCTTCAGCATAGACGGGCAGGTCGGTACGCTCTTTGAATGTGAGACCGTAGAGTTTGTTGGCGGCAAAGAATACTCCATTCTTGAGGACACTGTCCGTCACAAAGTACTGCTTCACTTCGTTCTCGTCAAGACCGAATTTTTCCTTGCGGAGCTTGTCGGCATAGTAGTTCCAGTCAGCAGCCGTGAGGTCTCCTTCAAAACCCTTGGAGCGGGCGTAAGCCTGGAGTTCAGCAGCGTCCTTCTGCGCTTGTGGAGCATAGGGCGTAGCTATCGACCTGACAAAAGCGAGCACCGTCTCGGGATTTTTGGCCATTTGATCCTGAAGCTTCCACGCAGCATAATTAGGGAAGCCGAGAAGGCGAGCCTTTTGTGCACGAAGCTTAGCCAGACGAAGTACGATGGACTGCGTGTCATGGGCACCGCCTTTGTCCGTACGATGGATGGAAGCCTCCAAGACGCGCTGGCGAATAGTACGATCGTTCAGCACAGAGAGATAATCCTGCTGTGTGGTATTGGTGATATTCAGCAGATATTTGCCTTCGTGTCCGGCAGCCTTAGCATCGTTTGCAGCCTTCGCTATCTCGGTCTCGCTGAGGCCATCGAGAGAGTCCTTGCTACCTACGACTACAGCTGCGGCATTGGTGGCAGCGATCAGCTTATTGCCGAATTCGGTAGTCAGCGAGGCCTCTTCCTTGTTCAGCTCCATGAGCTTGGCCTTGTCCTCGGCACTCAGGTTGGCTCCGGCACGAACAAAGGCGTCGTAATACTCTTGGATCAGCTTTTGTCCTTCGGGTTCGATGGCCGATTTGTCACTTTCGTAGACGGCTTTTACCCGTTGGAAAAGTTTGTTGTTAAGATAGATGGCATCCCTGTGTGCAGCAAAAAGAGGCGACACTTTCTCTTCGATTTTCTGCAGTTCGTCGTTCGTATTCGCACCCGTGAGACCAAAGAAGACGTTGGAAACGCGCCTAAGCGTCTGTCCCGAACGCTCCATGGCGACAAGCGTATTCTCGAAAGTGGGAGCTTCGGAGTTGTTCACGATCGAATCGATCTCGGCCAACTGTTGCTCCATACCGGCTTCGAAAGCAGGCATGAAGTGTTCTGTTTTGATTTTGTCGAATTCGGGTGCTTCCATGAAGAGAGCACTGGTCTGCAGCAGAGGATTGTCGGAGAGATTGGCATCTCCTTTACGGCTGCCACTACATGCTGTGAGCATTGCCATAATACTGATTGCAAAAACGATTTTTTTAGTCATTGATTGGGGGTTTGTGAGATGAAACATTAGTAATTCCGTTAGTTCGGGTGTAGCCTCAGTACTTCCGGAATAAGCCTGATAACTGTGTCCTCGATACCGGCCTTTAGAAGAACTGGTATGTCCGTTGTATAGGCTGCGAGAAATTCATCTTTCCCGCCCGGAGTGAGCTTCAATCCCGCAAGATAGTGGTCGATCGCATCAGGGATCCGCCCCATGGCCAGAACTGTATGCCCAGCATTGAGCCGATCTGTGAAAGTCGAGAGAGGGTCGGACTCCAATAATGTACGGTAATAATCAGCCGCGCGTTCATACTGGCCGGTGAGGAAGAGACACCAAGCGATGGGACGGCCAGCCTTCGACGCATCGTCCACGCTGAACTCATATCGGAAGAAGCATTGGAGAGCTTCGTCGTACCGGCTGCCCTCTACGAGTGCATTCCCGCGCTGTAGGAGCAAAGTCGCTTCGTGAGGATTGCGCTCGAATAGGCGTGCATATATTTCGGCTGCTTGGGCCGGACGACGTAGCTGTCGGTAGCAGTGCGCCATGCGCTTGAGTAGCCATTCGTTCTCTGTATCGATCAGTTCGGCACGCGAATATGCAGCCAGAGCTTGGGAGAAAAGCCCCTGCTGCTGGAGGGAGAAACCGAGCTTTTGGTGCAGGGTGGTATCTGTGGCTCCCTCTTCTCCTTGGGCCAAATCTGCCAACAGCTTTGCCGCTCGATCATAATGCTTGCGGCGGAAGAGAAATTCGGCCGTATGCAAAAGTGTATCACGTTTATAGAGATAGCGATCAAGCAGAGGTAGATCCGGTGCAATGGATGAGAGGAAAATATCATCGAATTCGTTCTTCCGTTCACACACCTTATAGAATCTGTACAAATCCTGTAGATAGCCCTTGATGGCTGCATCCAATTTGCCGGTCTTGCCAGTCGGCACATCCTGCTTCATCTGCTCTTTGAGTGCATCCAGCTCACCTCCTACAGCTCCCATGGCCGAACCACGAAGAGCGGCGGGGATGCTTTCCATAGAAACGATGAAAGAATAGCGGTCGGAGTTGCAGAGTTGGGGACCTATCGTCTCCACCAGCTGCTTAAGAACAGCATTTTCTTCGAGTAGCGGGGCTATCCGACTATGGGCAGCATCAAAAGGCAGAAACCAATTATGCATCTCGCGGAAAAAGCTGCTTCCCTTCAAGTTCATAAATGAGGAGTGCATGACATCTGCTCCTTCGAGCTGCAATTCGGAGAACTCTCTGATCTTATCTCCCAGACCGCTCTTCTCCAGTTCCTCCATCCACTCCGGATTACCGGTCTCCTGTATGGACTCGGTATCACCCATGCCAAATTTGCGCAGATCGGGGGCTATCTTCTGCATATCGCTGAAAAGCTCGGTCTGCAAATGCTTGGTGATGGACTCGGTTTCGCAGGCAAATAGGAAACGAATCGAAAGCATCTCAAGGGCCGACTCCAAAGGGATTTGTTCATTGACAGCCTCCAATCGAGAGGCGATCTCATTATAATAGAGTCGAGCATGGTGGGGATACGAACGGATGGTGAGGACGACTCCAACGAGCAAGCGAGCGCGATAGTCGGCCGTGATATCGGGACGTGCCAGCTCTTCGAGCAAGAAGTAGAGCTTCTTCGAGTGCCATTGCTGTTGCAGTGCCATTGTCAAGGCCGAGACAGAGACAAGGCGAATATATTCGTCTGCATGTGAAAGGGCTGCCGTCTCTTCATCCGTAAGTGCATCGGCTGTCCACAGGCTATCGAATATGAGCCGCACCAATTCATCGAACTGCTTGCGAACGGTGCTTGCCTCTGCCTGTTCCAATAGGGTGACAAGGCTTTCGAATCCGATACTGCGACGGTAACGAAGACGATCGTAGAAAAGTCCGGTACCCTGCGCCACCACGGATTCGCGATGCACTTCGGCGGCCAGGCCCATGAGCTTGCGTTTGAGATAGAGAAGCATCTCGGCCTGCTTTTCGTCCTTGACACCTTGGGCAAAGTAGGACAAGAGCTGCCGATAGACGTTCTCCAGATCGTCAATGCGTGTGAGGAAATGCGATTGCTGCGGGGATACCGATGCACGAACGAGGCCGAATGCCTCGGTCAGCAGTCCGTCCCCGACAGCCTGATATATTTTTTGTATTTGTAATTGCTGAGTCACTGTTGTTTTGTTGGGTCTATTGTTTTTGGCTCATCCGCTATCGGACAAATGTACGAATAACTCCTATGCGACAAATTTCTCGCGCCAAAACCTCTTCCCCTCTTCGATACAACAAGCCCGCAAGTTCGTTTGTTGAACCGGCCCAACCACCTGTTCAGGCCTAAATCATCTCAAATCCTTTGATTAATGCGTTCTTCTTTAAACAAATCAAGTAGGAGTTGCTGTTTGAAGAAAATGCAAAACACAGGTAACGCTCATCTCGAATCTATTGTCGATGGTATACAGAAGCTGCGGGAGCTTGTCGATTTCGAGCATAATCCTGAGCATAATGTTCATCTAAAAACTACATCGACTATATACGCCAGCGTAATTCTCCTATGAGGATGTCTTTTCTCATACAAAAGGTTTATCTGACTAATAAACGACAAAGAAAAATTGATAGCCGATTTTTCGTTACAGCAAACAAGATAATAAGGTCACTTGGGGGCGGGATGGTCATTCTCATATTGGCATAGACAGATTATATACAACAAATATGCCCTTACACATCACATATATACTTTGTTAGAAAAAAGAAAGCCGGGCTCCAGGTATTTCCTTACAGCCCGACTCTTACTTATAGAATGGCTCAGATATCTCCACGGGTCCAAGTTTGGACACAAGCAGACAGTGATATCCAATTTTTTTTATTTCACAACAACTTTCTTAATGATCTTGCCCGTATTAGCTTCGATAGAAACTACGTAGGTACCTGCTTGAAGGTTCTTGCCGGCATGCATACGACCCTGCATATCAAATACGCGGAAAGATTGGTATTCACCTTCGATAAGAATATCGCCATTGACGGCATATACCTTCATGTTCTGATCCAAGACGTCGGAAATAGTAGACGCTACAGGGAAAGGATACTCACGACTACGATAGACCGAAGGATCTGCCGTATTCGTTTTTGCATGGTGAGCAAACACGATCACTTTCATTTTGTCCGTCTTCCAATCGTTAGGAATATCATACTCCCACTCATAGGTAGCAGCAGAAGGCTCAACCTTTTGTCCATTTGCACCACCCAGCAAGCGACGAAGCACGTGGTTGTGGATGTAGTTTGATCCGGCACCTGCTTGGTTCTGTGCTTTGATATTGTCTTCTGTGAGTGCTACGTTCAGATAGAGGTCGTTGCCACCTGTGAATTCGGATGTTGTCGGAGCATTGACTTTGATCTTGAACTTACGTGTGTCTTTATCATATGAGATTTCAGATTCGATCTCAATGCCGGAAGCCAAATGCTCTTTTGCAAAATTTATCAAATTCTTTACGTTGGCAGCAGAAACACCATGTACCACCTTTCCGTTGACCTTATTCCGATTGACCATAAAGGCCGGAGCGAAAGTTCCTTGGCCTCCTCCGATTGAATACAGAGAGAGCAACTGAGTGCTTTCCGGAACGGTCAAGAAGTCTGTATAGAAGCCTGCGTGATGAGAAACCCAACTAACCTTAACTTCCTCGATCATACTGGTGATGACGTTATTAATCGTCGTAGCTCCTCCGGGGCAATAACCACACTTCTCTGTCGTAAACTGCTCCAACATCACTTCTTTCAAGGCCGGCTGAGGCTGTGGTTCCGGTTCGGGCTCCGGTTCGGGTTCTGGCTGACCAGCCACCATGTCTTTCTGCATAGCATTGATGATGCCTTTCTTGGTGCTATTTGCAAAATGCAAAATAACTACTACATGGGAGTAATCCGTGTTATAAGGAGCGAAATTAGGAGTAAAAGCTTTGGTCATACTGAATTTACCATCTGCATCCGGAGTAACTTTTTCTCCTTGGGCCGAAGTCAGCGGCTGCAAAATGGTATGGTCATGCTTAAAGTTTTTCCAAAAAGCTTGATATTCTGCAAATAATGCAGGATCTCCACCCACTTGAGAGGGAGAGGTTACATAATTGCTCTGGCTTTTCTTTGGAATGCTATCGCGAATCAAGTATGAACTAATATAAACGTCTTGACCTGCAAGAGAAGAAGCCAATTCACCCTTGATATTCATTGTGAATTCGTCCCCATTCTTCGTCAAGGTAAAATCCACCGTACCTGGAGCTTCTTGAGCCAAACGTTCTCTAATAGCTTTCAGGAGTTTCTCATCCCCATGATTAGGATTGAATGCTACAGAGTTGAATGTGGTCGTTTTTGTCCTGTCAATTACCGCATTAGGAAATCCGGTCACACCAAAAGCATTAGCCAAGGATCCTCCATATGAACCAACAAGAGGGAACTGTTGAGTAATGAAGTCACCATCGTGGACATAGCTGATAACCACACGGGCTTGTTCCTCGGGAGAAAGCTGTTTGTAAGCTTTTTCCACAAAGAATTTGCCAAGTGGACACCAACCACACCATTCGCCGGTGAAAACCTCCATAACAGCAGTACGAGGATACGCATCGGCACGTTTGCTCTGTGCTTTCTGCGCAAATGCGCTCAGCCCCAGAAACGATAATCCTACGGCGATAAGCGCTAAACGAGAAAAGATTTTCATGTTCGTATATCTTTTATTAGTGAAACAATTTGTTTGATTTTCTCTATTTCGGGCACCAAAATACGACAGATGGATGAGATATGCAAATACTTTGCTGCCATTATCTCCCTTGGCGTTTACGTTCTGTCTCGTCGAGGATGATTTTCCGCATGCGCATGCTCTTCGGCGTCACCTCCACATACTCATCATACTTGATATACTCCAAAGCATCTTCAAGGCTGAATACCACGGGCGGAGCCAATGACACCTTATCATCGCTGCCGGAAGCACGCATATTGGTGAGTTTTTTGCTCTTGCAGACATTGACGCAGAGATCGCCCTCCTTCGTGTGCTCACCCACGACCTGACCGGCATAGACTTCCTCCTGCGGAGAAATGAAGAAGCGTCCGCGGCTTTGGAGGTTATTCAGGGCATAGGCATAGGCCGTTCCGCTTTCGAGTGCAATGATCGATCCGTTGTTACGTCGCTCGATCTCTCCTTTCCACGGTTGGAATTCCAAGAAACGGTGCGCGATTACGGCCTCTCCTGCCGATGCCGTCAGTACGGCATTATTGAGCCCGATGATCCCTCGCGAAGGGATATGGAAGTCGAGGAATACCCGATCGTTCTTGTTGTCCATCATCACCATCTCCCCCTTGCGACGGGTCACGATGTCTATGATACGGCTGGAGGACTCTTCCGGCAGATTGATCGAAAGAAGCTCTATCGGTTCGCACCGCTCGCCGTCTATCTCCTTGATGATTACCTGAGGCTGCCCCACTTGAAGTTCGTATCCCTCGCGGCGCATGGTCTCGATAAGAACGGAAAGATGCAGCACACCGCGCCCGAATACGAGCCAACTGTCGGCGTTATCGGTGGTCTCTACCCGAAGAGCCAGATTCTTGTCCAATTCTCGCATCAGACGGTCGTGAATATGCCGGCTGGTGACGTACTTGCCCTCCTTGCCGTAGAACGGTGAGTTGTTGATGGTGAAGAGCATACTCATCGTCGGCTCGTCGATCGCAATCGCTTGAAGAGCTTCGGGAGCGTTGGCATCGGCAATGGTCTCCCCGATCTCGAAACTTTCCAAACCGATGATAGCGCATATATCTCCTGCATCCACATGGTCGGCCTTGGCTCGTCCCAAGCCTTCGAAGGTATTCAGCTCCTTGATTCGCTGCTTCTGCATCGTGCCATCACGTTTGCAGAGCATGATGTCCTGCCCTTCGCGGAGTGTGCCGCGATGTACTCGTCCGACGGCAATGCGCCCTACATAGGAAGTATAGTCAAGCGATGTAATGAGCATCTGCGTAGCACCCTCCGGCTGTTCGGGAGTGGGGATGTGTCGGATGATGGCATCGAGTAGCGGAGCAATGTCCTGTGTGGGATGTTTGTAATCGGTACTCATCCAACCCTGCTTGGCCGAGCCGTATATGGTGGGGAAATCAAGCTGATCCTCCGACGCATCGAGGCTGCACATGAGGTCGAACACCATATCCTGTACTTCGCTTGGGCGACAGTTGAGTTTGTCTACTTTGTTGATGACAACAATGGGCTTGAGTCCCATTTCGATGGCTTTTTGCAGCACAAACCGAGTCTGCGGCATCGGCCCCTCGAAGGCATCCACCAGCAGGAGGCATCCATCGGCCATATTGAGTACGCGCTCCACTTCACCGCCGAAGTCGGCGTGTCCCGGGGTGTCGATGATATTGATTTTACAACCCTTATAGCGAATACTGACGTTTTTGGAAAGAATGGTGATACCGCGTTCGCGTTCCAAGTCGTTGCTATCGAGGAAAGTATCCACTTCGGCAGCCTTGTCATCCCTGAAAAGCTTGCCGGCTAAGAGCATCTTGTCCACGAGCGTAGTTTTACCATGGTCCACGTGGGCAATGATGGCAATGTTCCTGATGTCCTGCATTTTCTTTTTCTAAATAATTGGGGGCAAAGGTAGTAAAACAGGCTGTTTTTCGGAACGGATGTAAAAGCTAAGACACTATAATACCACCAATAAAAAGGAGGCTGCGTCGAAAAAGAACTCGACACAGCCTCTTCTTAATAGTAGTTGTGAATAATACGAGGGCCTCCCGATCGGGATCAGCCACGTATGCGATCCTCGAAAGCTGAGAGGGCTGCTTTCGCTCCTTCGCCCATGGCAATGACGATCTGTTTGTAGGGCACAGTAGTACAGTCACCTGCAGCATATATACCGGGCGTATTGGTGCGGCAAGAAGTATCGATGAGCACTTCGCCTCGGCTGTTTGTTTCTACCAAATCCTTCACAAGGGCTGTATTGGCGGCAAGACCGATCTGTACGAATACGCCACTGAGTGCGATTTGCTTTTCCTCACCCGTATTGCGATCGGTAAGCAGTATTCCCTCCACTTTCTGTCCGTTGCCCATGATTTCTTTGGTAGCAGTACTGAGGAGGATGTCGATATTGGCCGTTTCACGTGCTTTCTTTTGAAGCACTTCATCAGCCTTGAGTACATCCAGAAACTCCACTACGGTCACATGTTCGCATATGCCGGCCAAATCGATGGCAGCTTCCAGACCGGAGTTCCCTCCACCGACCACGGCCACGCGTTTGCCTTTGAAGAAAGGCCCATCGCAGTGAGCGCAGTAAGCTACACCATTACCCGTATATTCTTTCTCCCCGGGCACACCGAGCTTGCGCCATGAAGCACCCGTAGCCATGATAAGAGCCGGAGCCGTGAAGACTTCTCCGGAAGTCACTTCCACACGGGATATACCTTCTTCTTGTGTGATGGACGACACGGTTCGCGCCTCGAAGAGGGAGATCGTATTGGCCTTGATATGAGAATTGAGGTTAGATGCGAGTTCCGATCCTGTGGTGTAAGGCACGGAAATCAGATTCTCGATTCCTACCGTTTCGTTTACTTGTCCGCCTACCCGTTCGGCTACTATGGCTACCTTCAGCCCCTTACGAGCAGAATAGATGGCTGCAGCCGATCCGGCCGGGCCACCGCCCACGACAAGGAGGTCGAAAGGCCGTGGTCTCTTATCTCCCGACTCGGCCGTGACAGAGCCATATTTGGCTTCTATCTTGTTAAGCAGGGCGGCCATGTCGCCACGCCCCACATGGATCACTTCATCTCCGGCCATAACCGTCGGAACGGAAGCGATACCCAGCGACTCCACTTCGTCTGGGAAGAAAGAACCATCGACCATGGTATGACTGATGGCCGGATTGAGAATGGCAATCATATTGAGGGTCTGCACCACATCAGGACAATTCGTGCAGGAGAGGGAGACATAGGTTTTCAGCTCTATCGGCCCATTGATACGGCGGATTCTATCCTGTACTCCTTCATCGGGGATATTCCTTCCGATACAATCATTGTTCAGAATCGCAAGAAGCAATGAGGTAAATTCATGGCCTCCCGGAATACCACGAAAGCCGATGCCGCTATCTGCTCCGTCTACGAGCAGATCGATACGAAAACCATCTGCAGCAATGTATTCCGCACGAACGTGATCCGAAACGGATGCAAGCCCATCGAGCATTTCCTTCGCCTCGTTGTAGGAAGGATGGGACGCATGAGCGTTGAGTCGTAATGTATAGGACTTTTTCAGTTGGGCAAAATAAGAACCCACTTGGGCAAGAGTATCTTTATCAAGCATAGTCGTTAGGATAATGATTAAAAAGGGATTTTTGTCAAGAGTTCCGATTCTCTCACTGTATTCAGAGGAAGAGCATAGAGAACTCTCTCGTACCTTAAAGAAAGAGGGTGTGTTGTGATCGCCTCGTTTCGCGATTCCGACACACCCTCTCTCCTCGGTTTACTGCTTAGATCTTACCAACGAGATCAATGCTCGGCTTCAGTGTCTGCTGACCTTCACGCCACTTGGCCGGACATACCTGGCCATCGTGAGCAGCTACGTACTGTGCAGCCTTGATCTTGCGGAGGATCTCTTCTGCATCACGGCCTACGCTGTTGTCGTTCAGCTCTACGATTTTGATAATGCCTTCGGGGTTGATCACGAAAGAGCCACGGTAAGCCATGTGAACATCATCGATCAGGATACCCAGATCGCGAGTGAGTGCACCGGAGGGATCGGCCAACATGGGATACTGTACCTTCTTGATCGCAGGAGAAGCATCGGCCCATGCCTTGTGTACGAAATGGGTATCGCAGCTGCAAGAGTAAACCTCTACTCCGAGTTGCTTGAATTCTTCATATTTATTGGCCAAGTCTTCCAATTCCGTCGGACACACAAATGTAAAATCGCCGGGGTAGAAAACGACCAATGACCATTTGCCTTTCAGGTCTTCGTTGGTAATTACTTTGAATTCGCCATTGTGATAGGCATTGAGTTTGAACTCGGGGAAAACTGTGTTCAGGATAGGAGTCATAATGCTTTTGTTTTTAGTTTGTTTAGTATGAATGTTTGTTTCTGGTGCAAAGCTATGTGTACTATCCTTTGTCCGCAACAGCCTCGATATATCGGATCATTGACCACATCTATATAGGCACAGTCAAAAGCAAAAAAGTCGCCTTTTTACCGGCGACTTTTTCCGTCTGCATATGATGCCCAACGCGATAAAGAGAGGGAGCGGAGTATCACTCTCCACTGCTATCGTAATAAGGTGACAGTCAAAAAGGAGATACCTCCAAAAGGAAAAATTCTGTTTTGGGGACAATTTATACGGCTCCGCGGAAAGCGGGGATACTGATATGGTATTTCACCGAGACGAATCGCACTGCCACGACAATAAAGGCTGCTATGAACTGAATGATTTCGATCGGGAGAGTCGTGTACATGAGTCCCACATAGACCGCCCCTCCGATCAGGCATGCCATGGCATATATATCCTTGCGGAAGATAAGCGGTGTCTGATTGATCAGAATATCCCGAATCATACCACCGAACGACCCTGTGATCGTACCCATCGCAATGGCCAGCCACCACGCATATCCGCATTCGAAAGTTTTGGCCACACCCACTATGGTGAACAGGCCTATCCCGACAGTATCGAAAATGAAAACCGTATGATTCAGCCGTACTACATACTTCCGAAATACAATCGTGAAGATGAGAGCGAGCATAGAGATGAAAAGGTAAGAAGGCTGGAGCATCCAAAACGGTGGGACGTTAAGCAAAATGTCGCGCACCGTACCCCCACCGACAGCCGTAACCACACCGACCACATAGGCTCCGAACCAATCGAAGCGTAGGGCTGCGGCCAAACGAATACCACTGATGGCGAATGCAAAGGTACCGAGGTAATCGCACCATGTGATAAATTCGGTAAGCCCTTCTTCTATTCCATGCATAGTCGATCACTGATAATTGTGGAGAAAACGTAAGATCCAAGGGAAGCAGGATCAGTACTGCTCGTCCTTATTGGGGAAATCCATGCTCTTCACATCGGCGATATAATGCTTGAGTGCCCGATCTATCTCGTTGGCCAGATTGGCATAACGGCGCAGAAAACGGGGACTGAACCCCTCTGTGATACCGAGCATGTCGTGCATCACCAGCACCTGACCGTCCACACCGCCTCCGGCACCGATACCGATAACCGGAATGCTCAGCTCCGAAGCCACACGTGTAGCCAGTTCGGCCGGTATTTTTTCGAGGACGAGAGCGAAGCATCCGAGTTCTTCCAAGAGGTGAGCATCCTGAAGCAACTTCTCGGCTTCGGCCTCTTCCTTAGCGCGGACATTGTAGGTGCCAAACTTATTGATGCTCTGAGGCATCAGCCCGAGGTGCCCCATGATCGGAATACCGGCCGACAGGATTCGCACAATGGACTCGCGCACTTCTTCTCCCCCTTCGAGTTTGATACAGTCGGCATGTGTCTCTTTCATCACACGGATGGCCGAGCACAAGGCTTCTTTGGAGTTGCCCTGATAGGATCCGAAAGGAAGATCTACGACCACAAGAGCACGCTTGACGGCTTTGACCACAGATTTGCCGTGGTAGATCATCTGATCGAGAGTGATAGGTAGGGTGGTGACATTGCCGGCCATAACGTTCGAAGCCGAATCACCTACAAGAATGACATCCATACCGGCCTCATCGACCAGCTTAGCCATAGAGTAGTCATAGGCTGTGAGCATGGAGATTTTCTCCCCACGGCTCTTCATCTCGATGAGGCGATGTGTAGTTACCTTACGAGTATCTTCCGGTTGGTACGTGGACATGAAAGCAGTTTTTATAATAGTGAATAGGATCGGTGGTCACTGTACAGATTTGTGTACGGGCACTGACATTATTATTCCCATTCGATCGTGCTGGGGGGTTTGGAGGAGATGTCGTAGACTACGCGGTTTACGCCACGCACTTTGTTGATTATTTCGTTCGACACCTTGGCCAGAAAATCATACGGCAAATGCACCCAATCGGCACTCATGGCATCCGTAGAAGTCACGGCACGCAGTGCCACGGTGTATTCGTAGGTACGCTCGTCGCCCATTACGCCCACGGATCGTATCGGTAGCAGGATAGCTCCGGCCTGCCATACCTGATCATACAGCCCCCACTCGTGCATAAGGCTCATATAGATGTCATCGGCGTTCTGCAAGATGGCGGCTTTCTCTTCCGTGATCTCTCCGAGAATACGGATGCCAAGACCGGGACCGGGGAAAGGATGGCGATGGATCAGGTGCGGCATCATGCCAAGCTCGAGACCCACGCGACGCACTTCGTCCTTGAAGAGGGTACGGAGCGGTTCCACGAGGCGGAGATTCATCCGCTCGGGCAGTCCTCCCACATTGTGGTGGCTCTTGATCACCATACCGGTGATACTCAGACTTTCAATGACATCGGGATAGATCGTGCCCTGAGCAAGCCATTTAATATCTTTCAGCTTTCGGGCTTCTTCGTCGAACACTTCGATGAAGGCACGACCGATAATCTTCCGTTTTTGCTCGGGATCGGTAACGCCTTTAAGGGCTGCGAAGAATTTTTCTTTTGCATTCACCCCGATTACATTGAGACCCAAGTGCTCGTAGTCCTGAAGTACGCGCTCGAATTCGCCCTTACGCAGCAAGCCGTGATCGACGAATATGCAAGTCAGGTTGCGGCCGATGGCTTTGTTCAGAAGCACTGCCACCACCGAACTGTCCACGCCTCCGGAGAGTGCCAGGATCACCTTGTCATCACCTAAGCGTTCGCGAAGGTCCTGCACAGTCGCCTCGATGAAAGAAGCCGGAGTCCAGTCGCGCTTCACGCCGCATATATCGAGGAAGTTGCCAAGCAGTTTGGTACCTTCCTCCGAGTGGTAGATCTCGGGGTGGAACTGTACGCCCCACGTTTTCTCCCCTCGGATGCGGAATGCAGCATTAGGCACATCCTCTGTACCTGCTATGACCTCGAATCCTTCAGGCAATGACGTAATCGTATCGCCGTGGGACATCCACACCGTAGTGCCGGATTGCAGGCCAGTCAGCAGTGCATCATCAGGCTGCCGGAGGGTCAGATGTGTTCGCCCGTATTCGCGACTATCGCACGGCTCTACTTTGCCACCGGCTTGATGGACAAGGCTCTGTGCTCCGTAGCAGATACCCAAGAGAGGCAATTTGCCTCGCAATTCGCTCAGTTCGACACGGAAGGCTTTGCTGTCATACACGGAATAAGGACTCCCCGACAGGATGATGCCTCGCACTCCTGAGAGGTCTTCCGGCAGTTTGTTGTAGGGATAAACCTCGCAGTAGGTGTTCAGCTCGCGAATTCGTCTGGCGATGAGCTGTGTAGTTTGAGAACCGAAGTCCAGAATAATGAGCTTTTCCAACATGGAGAAAACAGTCTTTATAATTGCATTGCAGCGCAAAGGTATATGAAACACCTTAAACCCGCCAACGACTGCTTCGAATAATTCTCATAAGACAGGCCGAAACGAGACAGATCACCCCCTCTTCGAGAAGGAGCAAACCGATCCGATCCACTCCCCTATATATTATAGGTATATGACCGAGGACTGCAACTTCATCTCCTCAATCCTCCTGACAGAAGGTTTCTGTCCAAGATTTTTTGTCTAAAAGGGAGCCTTGGGACTTTCATTGGCGAATAGAGATAGGAAACGAGACCGAAGTAAAACTTCGATTCGCCCCGTTTACGTTCGTAAAATTTTTTGTTTCATGCTCCTAAAAACGTGGCGTGAGAATTTTTTCATTTTGGCGCGGGAACAAAAAAATTCTCGAACCGCAAGGAAATAATCTACGCGCCACTTTTTAGAAATTCTCGCGCCGCAATTACAACGATCGCGGTTCGCAAAATCCGACGCACGATTCATCGGCATACACGAGTATGCCTCCCCTCCTGCTTATATCGGAAGTATGAATGTCCGACATGAATGATCGAACTCATTTTTGACTCGGCCTAACTCAAGGCAGCCGCATCGAATCTTGAGCAGCTTTTTGAGATAGTCTATGCTCAGAGCAGCTTTGAATAATCTATTTCGTAAGAATAGCCTGTCTTTGTATTCCGATACAATGGCTAAAACAAACTTTCTCAGTTATTTAGGTCGGTTACTGAATAATCCTTCCATGCTCGACAAGCATCTTCCCTAAAAGTTACATCGAGATGCCAATGCAAGTGATTCTCAGACCTTTACTATAAATTTCAAGACAAGCATAGAGAGATTCAGACTCGATGCGTTGTAGAACCCTCTCGGAGGTGTCTACACTCAGACAGGCTTTAGGGAATTCAACTACAGGACGAAGCGAAGCTCCTCACTCCAAACAAGGCTCATGAATAGACTCATAGTCCTCTCCTCCAAACAGATAACTAGCTCAAGCAATCACCAATATATCGCTTAACTTATGCTTACAACGACCCACGACGCGAAAATCTTTTACTTCAGAAAAATAATCTTTCACATGCATAACCTCAATGATACTCCCATTTTGATGCGGTTGCCTTGTCAGAAAAGTTGCTTTATATAGAAACTTTTGTTACCTTAGCAACATGAAAAGGAAGATAAAGGTCTATAAGGAATACTTTTTTGACTTCATTGAAAAGTTGAATGATGGTGAACGAAGAAAGGTGGACTACGGACTACAGCTACTAAAAACGCAGGAGCATATTTCCTCGAAATTCGTGAAATTCATTCGTGATGGTTTGTTCGAGTTGCGAACAGAATGCAATGGAAATATCTATCGTGTGTTCTTTATCTTTGACGAGGGGCAAGTTGTTGTTTTGTTCAATGGGTTCCAGAAAAAAACGCAGAAGACCCCGAACAATGAAATAGAAAAGGCTTTAAGAATAAAGGAGGAATACTATGCAGAAAAATAATCATCTTACGGATTACGATGAGGTGCTGGATGCTCGCTACGGCAAAGAGGGTAGTCCGGAACGGCAAGCATTTGAGGAGGAAGCCAAAGCGTTCTATGCCGCCCAACTACTCTTGCGAGCACGCAAAGAAGCTAAGGTTACTCAAAGTGAACTTGCCAAGCGAGTCGGTACTTCAAAGTCCTATATCTCAAAGATTGAAAACGGAGTGATAGAGCCCGGTGTTGGGCTGTTCTTCCGACTAATCACAGCCCTTGACTTACGCATTGATATCAGCAATCCGATAGGTATCTAACCGATGGTGAGTCGATGGCAGTAAGTTTGTAAGGCTGATGCATATAACAACGAAGAGAGGGGCTGTGTCAAAATTCGATTTTGGTGCAGCCCTTTTTGTTGTTGTGGATTGCCGACAGTGGTAGTAAAGTTCTTTTTTTATCTTCAAGGGATTATGGAATCTGCAGAATCTACACCTTGGCCAGCTGCTTGCCAAGTAAAATAATATCCCTACCTTTGCCGTCCGGAAATCTCTATCCAATTATAAACGAACGGTTACCAACGCAGAGTGCGTCAATAACGAACGAAAACAAGAACAAAACTAAATAGACAGCAATGAAAAAAGGTATTCATCCCGAAAATTATCGTCCGGTAGTGTTTAAGGATATGTCCAACGAAGACATCTTTATCACACGCTCTACGATGGAGGCAAAGGAGACGATCGAGATCGACGGCGTTACTTACCCCTTGATCAAAGTGGAAATCTCCAATACGTCGCATCCGTTCTTCACAGGCAAGGCCAAACTTGTCGATACGGCTGGTCGTGTGGATAAGTTCATGAGCCGTTACGGCGACCGCAACAAGAAGAAGTAAGTATTTCTTTCGCCTTTTTTGAATACTCATTCGCATCGAAAGCTCTACAGAGCCTCAAGGATGCGGAGAGGATTAGTTTGACACCCGCTCAAAGCTATTTTGCTGAGCGGGTGTTGCGCTTTCTGCTTGCAGCCCAATAAACCTGACGCCCTTACCGACGTCTATCTAAGCATAAACAACAAAACACATTAGTCAAACTTTAAGAGAACATTGTATGAACAAAGTGTGGAAATACGTGACGGGAGCCTTTGGCGTAGCAGCCGTCAGCGCAGTGGCATCGGTGGCAACAGTGGCAGCTTTGGGACATTACCGAGGCGAATCTTTCATAACCGATGGTACGGAAAACGAATTCGGATTCAAGCAGACATCTTACACAATGACATCCGGAGCCTCCGCCGCTCTGCCCAATTTGGTCGAAGCTGCAGAAGCATCGGTACACGCCGTAGTACACATCAAAGTGGAGTCCGAGCAGCGAATGGACTCACAGCAGTACTTCGATCCGTTCGAATTCTTCTTCGGAGGCGAATCCAGGAACTTCCAACGTCCCCAAACACGGCAGATAGTAGGCTACGGTTCGGGGGTAATCATCAGTACAGACGGATATATCATCACGAATAATCATGTGGTAAAGGGAGCGAAAGAAATGACGGTAACGCTCAATGACAATCGCACCTTCAAGGCCAAACTGATCGGGAGCGATGCCACGACCGACATAGCCTTGCTGAAAGTAGATGCCAAGGGACTGCCGACGATGCCTTTCGGCGATTCGGACAAGCTCCGCGTCGGGGAATGGGTATTGGCAGTGGGCAACCCCTTTAATCTCACCTCTACGGTAACAGCCGGTATCGTCAGCGCGAAGGGGCGTTCCACACAGCAAGCAGCCAGAGGTGGTTCGCTCCAGATCGAATCCTTTATCCAGACCGATGCTGCCGTCAATTCGGGCAATAGCGGTGGAGCTTTAGTAAACGATCGCGGTGAGTTGATCGGCATCAATACGATGATCTACAGCCAGACGGGCAACTATGCCGGTTATTCATTTGCCGTACCCATTTCCATAGCGGCAAAAGTGGTAGCGGACATCAAGCAGTATGGCACCGTACAGCGTGCAGTGCTGGGTATTGCCGGTGGAGATATATCGGACGAAGCCGTCAAAAAATACGATCTGAAGGTACGCGAGGGTGCTCTTGTGGCAGACTTTGCCGAGGTCAGCGCAGCCGTTTCTGCCGGTATGCAGAAAGGCGATGTGATCACTGCCGTAGAAGGCAAACAGATAAAGAGCTTCCCACAACTGCAAGAGGCCATCAGCCGCTACAGACCGGGGGACAAGGTAAGGCTGACCGTCAACCGCAAGGGGACGACCAAAGAGCTGACCGTGACCCTGAAGAACAATGAAGGAAGCACCTCAGTGATCACCGGCGAATCCTCAGAAAGCATACTCGGAGCATCGTTCAAAGATCTGAGTACTGAACAAATGCGGTCCTATGGTGTTTCTTATGGTGTAGAGGTAGCCTCTGTAAGCTCAGGAAAATTCAAGGAAGCAGGTATCAAGAAAGGATTCATCGTTCTTTCGATCAACCGCCAACCAGTAAGCTCAGGCTCGGATGTCAGCGAGATTGTCCGTGAGGCAAGACAAAACCGATCAGGTCGCTTGATTATCGTACGCGGGTTCTATCCGGACGGCAACATACGGACCTTCGAAGTAGAACTATAAGGACAGGGAATACAAGACCTTGATGTAAGTCGCGCGCACCCGACTGGGATTATTCCCGCTGCAGTCGCTCTTCTCTCTACCTTCTTCTCATACCCAGAGGAAAGATCGAGAGAGGAGCGATTGTATTTTTCCGATTACTAAGGATATTTACTACTTTTGCAGTTCAATTTAATAGTGTAAGGAGCAAGAATGAGGCAACTTAAAATTTCCAAGTCGATCACAAACCGTGAAAGCGCGTCTCTGGACAAGTATCTGCAAGAGATCGGTCGCGAGGACTTGATTTCGGTCGAAGAAGAAGTGGAGTTGGCGCAAGCCATCAAACGTGGCGATCGCAAAGCCCTTGAAAAGCTTACTCGTGCCAATCTTCGTTTCGTAGTATCCGTAGCCAAACAATACCAGAATCAGGGACTTAGCTTGCCGGACTTGATCAATGAAGGTAACCTTGGATTGATCAAGGCAGCAGAGAAATTCGACGAAACGCGCGGTTTTAAGTTTATCTCATATGCCGTATGGTGGATTCGTCAGTCCATCCTGCAAGCATTGGCCGAACAGTCCCGTATCGTCCGCCTGCCCCTGAATCAGGTGGGTACGCTTAACAAGATCATCAAGGCTCAGCAGAAATTCGAGCAGGAGAACGAGCGTCGTCCCTCATCGGCAGAGCTGGCCAAGGAGTTGGACATCGCGGAAGACAAAATCGCCGATACGATGAAGGTATCCGGACGACATATCTCCGTAGATGCTCCTTTCGTGGAGGGCGAAGACAACAGCTTGTTGGATGTACTCGTCAATGAGGACACCCCTAATACGGACAAGTCGCTGATCAATGAATCGTTGGCCGTTGAGATCGAAAGGGCTTTGTCCACACTGACGGAGCGTGAAGCAGAGATCGTGAAGCTGTTCTTCGGCATTGCCGGCTGTCAAGAGATGACACTGGAGGAAATCGGCGACAAGTTCGGTCTCACTCGCGAACGTGTCCGCCAGATAAAAGAGAAGGCTATTCGCCGTTTGCGACAGAGCAACAAGTGTAAGAATCTGAAGGGTTATCTCGGCTAACGCCCAATAACTACAAAATATTCGGGTTGCGTATTTGCACGAATGTGCGTACCTTCGCGGCCGAAATTATCGAATAATTCACTTAAAGGTTTAACAATGAACAACTACGAAACCGTTTTCATTTTGACTCCCGTTTTGTCTGATGCTCAGATGAAGGAAGCGGTAGACAAGTTCACCGGTCTCCTCAAACAGGAAGGAGCTGTGATCGTGAACGAAGAAAACTGGGGCTTGCGCAAGCTCGCCTATCCGATCCAAAAGAAATCGACCGGCTTCTATCAGCTCGTCGAGTTTCAAGCCAATCCCGATGTAATCGCCAAGTTGGAGACGAACTTCCGTCGTGACGAACGCGTGATCCGCTTCTTGACTTTCCGTCAGGATAAGTTCGCAGCAGAGTATGCAGCAAAGAGAAGAAGTCTGAAAGCAAAAACAGAAGAAGTAAAGGAGGCGTAAATCATGGCAGCTAACAATCAAGGAGAAATTCGTTACCTGACTCCGTTGTCGGTAGACACAAAGAAGAAGAAATACTGTCGGTTCAAAAAGAGCGGTATCCGCTATATCGACTATAAGGATCCCGAATTCCTGAAAAAGTTCTTGAACGAGCAAGGCAAGATCCTGCCGCGTCGCATCACCGGTACTTCGTTGAAATTCCAACGTCGTGTCGCTCAGGCTGTGAAGCGTGCTCGCCACTTGGCACTGTTGCCCTACGTAACCGATATGATGAAATAATAAAACAAGACGAGGAGACAGAATATGCAAGTTATTTTGAAAGAAGATGTAGTCAACCTTGGCTACAAAGACGATATCGTGACAGTCAAGGACGGTTACGGTCGCAACTTTCTAATCCCGCAGGGCAAAGCAGTGATCGCATCGGAATCAGCCAAGAAAGTATTGGCTGAAAACCTGAGACAACGCGCTCACAAAATCGCTCAGATCAAGAAAGAAGCTGAAGAAAAAGCTGCATCGATGCAGGGCATCAGCCTGACGATCAAAGCCAAGACAAGCAGTACGGGTACGATCTTCGGATCTGTAACGAATATCCAGATCGCTGAAGAACTGGCGAAAAAAGGTGTGGAAGTGGATCGTAAGATCATCGTCCTCAAGCCTGCCGTCAAGGAAGTAGGCAACTATACGGCCATAGTACGTCTGCACAAGGAAGTTACGGTGGAAATACCCTTCGAAGTGGTTTCTGAAAATGAAACTATCGTAGAAGCAAAGCCCCAAGAAACGCCCGCTCCCGTAGCGGAAGCACCGGCTACCGAGGCAGAACAAGCAGAAGCTGCAGCTGAATAAGCTCGCTGTGATCGTTCCTTTTGAGCCTGCCCGCCGTCGCTTGGACGGACATGGATAAGGAATAACAGCATTGTCGGCATTCAGAATAAAACGATATGAGAGGGTGGACCAAAACGCATAGTTTTGGCTCACCCTCTTCGGTTGTCTGGAACAATCGACAAATACAATCTCCGAAACAGAAGAAAAGAAGTACGAAGACGTTCCTCCCTGCTCATAGCTCAAGCACCTTTTTCTTACTTTTGTAGGAACTAACAAGGAAGCTCAACCCGCCAAGATGAAAAAACTACCGGTGAAGAGGCTCTACCTTTTCATGCTACAGACTTTTCTGCCACTCCTGCTGATGACTTTTGCCATCTGTTGGTTTGTGGTTTTGATGCAGTTTCTGTGGAAATATGTGGACGACATGGTCGGCAAAGGACTGAGTGCCATCATCTTGTCCAAGATGCTTTTCTATGCAGCCATGACCTTGGTTCCCATGGCACTCCCACTGGGTGTCCTATTGGCCTCATTGATGACCTTCGGTAATTTGGGCGAACGCTTGGAATTGCTCGCCATGAAGTCGGCCGGAGTACCGCTCTACCGCATCATGAAACCTCTTTTCTTCTCTGTGGTAGCCATTGCTTGCGGGCTTTTCATCTTTCAGAACGATCTGATGATCCAGTCCCAAGTGAAATTCTATACGATCCTATTCTCTGCGAGAAGAGCGACTCCGGAACTGGAAATTCCCGAAGGTTCTTTTTACAATGGTATTCGTGGTTACAATCTCTTTGTAGCCAAGAAAGATCGTCGCACGGGAATGCTCCATGACATGATGATCTATGACCACTCTCAAGGGTTTGCCGATGCCCGCATTATCGTGGCCGACAGCGGTAAGCTGAAGATGGATGAGGGCAAAACATTCCTTACCCTCATGCTCCACTCCGGCGAAACGTTCCAAAATCTCCGCTCGCAACAGACGGAAAGCAATGCCCCCACGCCGTACATGCGCGAACGCTTCCGTACAAAAGAGATCGTCATCCCCTTCGATGCCAACTTCAGTCTGATGGACGAAGGAGCTATGCGTGGAGAATATGTGGGCAAAAACCTGATCCAGTTGCAACGATTCATAGACACCGTTACTCTCCGTGTCGATAGTGCTTCGTTCCGAAATGCGAACAATCTATACATCCAAACCTACAATGCCCGCTATGCGACATCGCCACTTTCTCCGCTCGATACATCGGCAACTTCGATTGCCTACAAGACTAAAATAGAGCAGGCAGCCAAAGCAATCCCGACAACGCTGGACAGCATAGAGAGCAGATCGACCCTTTCGCAGCGTTTGGAAGCCCGATCCGTAATGATCAACCGATTCGACACCTACATCGGCGAATGCATGATCATGAAAGAATCCACCGCATTCGAAAGGGATAGACGCATCTCTCATATGAGGGAGTGGCATACGAAGTTTACCTATCCGGTGGCCTGCCTGATCTTTTTCTTTATCGGCGCACCGCTGGGTGCTATCATACGGAAAGGAGGACTCGGCACACCTATTGTCGCATCGGTGCTTTTCTTTGTTCTCTATTATATGGTGGATACCTTTGGAGTTAAGATGGCCAAGACCGAAGAGTGGCCTGTCTGGTTGGGGATGTGGCTGAGCACTTTTGTACTGGTGCCATTCGGTTTCTTCCTGACTTATAAAGCTACCCGGGACTCCTCTACGCTGAATGTGGACACATACGTAAACTGGATTAAACGTGTTTTCAGGCCTCAACGTCTGCGTCTGCTGGAGAGGAAAGAGCTTGTAGTGGAGGAGGCAAACTACGAATACGCATTGACCGAAATAGCCGAGGTCCGCTCCGATGCACAACGGCTGCTCGCCTCTCGGATCATGAGCCGTCCCCTCCCCCTCATCTGGCTGTTTGGCAGTGATCTATCCTTACAAAAGGAACTCAGTGCTCGCGTAGATGATATGGTAGAATACCTCCATAATACTACCGACAATCTCATTTTTGCCAAGCTGATGGATGTACCTCCGCTGCCCACTACCCTTTCGCACTGGTTGCCCAAGGACAAGCGGCACGGCATCGCTTTGGGACTGCTCTTGCCAACCTCCCTCCCGATGTTGATCTATCTGGGAAGTCGGCGCAAACTATTGAAAGAAGAACTGCATACGTTGATCAAGACGTGTGACGAATTGGAAGAAATAATCAACAAGAAAAATACAAACCAAATCATATAAAGTAATGATGGAAGAAATCAAGCTGAATACTATTGAAGAAGCCCTGGAAGACTTCAAGGAAGGTAAGTTCCTGATCGTCGTGGATGATGAAGATCGCGAAAATGAAGGCGACTTTATCATCGCAGCAGAGAAGGTGACACCGGAGAAGATAAACTTCATGATGCACCATGGTCGCGGTGTCCTCTGCGCTCCCATATCCGAAGAGCGTGCTCGCGAACTGGAACTGGAGATGCAGGTGCCGGACAATACCTCGATACACGAGACTCCCTTTACCGTTACGGTAGACCGTCTCGGCAACGGCTGTACCACAGGTGTCTCCATGTACGACCGTGCACAGACGATTCTGGCACTGGCCGACCCCAACACACGTCCGTCGGATTTGGGACGTCCGGGTCATATCTGCCCGCTACGTGCGCGTAGCCGTGGCGTTCTGCGTCGAGCTGGGCATACAGAAGCAGCAGTGGATTTGGCACGTCTATGCGGCATGCAACCGGCTGCAGCCCTCATAGAGATTATCAATGAAGACGGTACCATGGCACGTTTGCCACAGCTATGGGAGGTCTCCAAGCGTTTTGGGCTGAAGATCATCGCCATCAAAGATCTGATAGCCTACCGTCTCAAACAAGAGTCCATCGTAGAAAAGGGTGTAGAAGTGGATATGCCTACCGAATACGGACACTTCCGTCTCATACCTTTCCGCCAAAAATCCAATGGGTTAGAGCACATAGCCCTCTTCAAGGGAACATGGGAGGAAAATGAACCGATACTCGTTCGTATGCACTCATCCTGTGCCACGGGCGACATATTCGGCTCTATGCGCTGTGACTGTGGCGGCCAATTGCTCCAAGCGATGGAGAAGATCGAAAAGGAAGGCAAGGGAGCCGTTATCTATCTAAATCAGGAAGGCCGTGGCATCGGTCTGATGGAAAAGATGAAGGCATACAAGCTGCAGGAACAGGGTATGGATACGATAGAGGCTAACCTCTGTCTCGGACACAAAGCCGACGAGCGAGACTACGGTGTAGGCGCTCAGATTCTCCGCCTCTTGGGTGTGAAGAAAATGCGTTTGATGACAAACAACCCGGTAAAACGTATCGGTCTGGAAGCTTTCGGCTTGGAGATCGTAGAAAATATCCCACTAGAAACTGCCCCCAATCGCTACAACGAGTTCTACCTGCGCACCAAGAAAGAACGGATGGGACACGAGTTGCGCAATATCAAATAAGAAGCTATTCCGCCTCTTAACAGGTTCTTAAAAAGGCCGTCGGACGTTTGTCATACGTTCCGACGGCCTTTTCCTTTGACCGGCAAAAGGCGATGTACATACGGTTTCCTCTGCTTTATCCGTTATATATCCAATGATGGAAAAATGTATCTTTGTTCACTATCCACATAACCTTGTGTTCATGATTCGCAAGCATTTCGGTATCATTTTGGGATTTCTCTCTCTTGTGTTTTCGGCAGGTGCCCAACAAGAGAAGCAGGTGTTTCATTTTCTGAACCTTCCGGCCACTGCACAGGCTTTGGCTGCAGGAGGAAAAGCCATCACCATCGTAGACGACAATCCCGGACTGGCTTTTGAGAATCCGGCTCTGCTCGGATATGAATCCGGGGGCCGAGCCTTTCTTTCCTATTTATATTATATGAGTGGTTCGCATATGGGCAATGCCTGTTATGCCTCGTCCGTCGGAGAGCGCGGCATGTGGGGTGTCGGCACACGTTTCCTGAACTACGGATCTATGCAAGGATACGACCCGAATGCGATTGCCACCGGCTCTTTTAGTGCCTCGGATATAGCTGTACAGGGGTTTTACAGTCATGAGCTAAGCAATCACTTCCGCGGCGGGGTCAGCCTGAAAGCACTGTATTCTTCTATCGAGACCTATAGTTCGTTGGGGCTCGGTGTAGATGTCGGTATCAGTTATTACGACGATGACAAAGGATATTCGGCTTCTGCTCTGTTCAAGAACGTAGGAGCACAACTGAAAGGCTATAACGACGAACGGGAACCGCTCGATTGGGATTTCCAGCTTGGCTTTTCCCGCAGCTTTATCAACGCTCCGTTTCGTTTGCATATCACGCTGTTCAACCTCAATCCGCATTACTTCAAACGCCTTGCTCCACGCGATTTGACCAAGATGCAAAAGTTCCTGCGGCACTTCTCGCTGGGAGCAGAATTCACTCCTTCGGAGAAGTTTTGGGTCGGACTGGGATATACGCCGCAGATCGCACAGGACTTCGAAGTGGAAGGCGGCAACAAATGGGGAGGCCTTTCGGCCGGCGTTGGTTTCACTTCAGGTTTAGTGCGTGTAGGCGTATCTGCTGCCACCTATCATCCTGCAGCTCTTTCGTTCATGTGTTCGGTAGGTATCCGTTTGGACGATAAGAGCATCTTCTAATACACCATCAACCATCAGCTTACTTTCTTATGACTAATCCGATCATTATTGCCATCGATGGGCATAGCTCATGTGGGAAAAGTACCATGGCCAAGGATTTGGCTCGTGCCATCGGTTATATATACGTGGATACCGGTGCCATGTACCGTGCCGTAACATTGTACTCTATCCGCAGGGGGCTGTGGAAAGACGGAGTTCTCGATGCAGAGACTCTGCGAAGCGAAATGTCCGATGTACGGATTACGTTCCGGTTAAATACGGAGACAGGATTGCCGGAGACTTATTTGAACGGAGAAAATGTAGAGCAGGATATTCGCAGCATGGAAGTCTCTGCCAAAGTCAGCCCGATCGCCACGCTTGATTTCGTACGCGAGGCAATGGTGCGTGAGCAGCAGGCAATGGGAAAGAGCAAAGGCATAGTGATGGATGGCCGTGACATAGGCACTACGGTCTTCCCCGAAGCGGAAATGAAGGTATTCGTGACGGCTTTGCCGCATGTGCGAGCACAACGCCGCTTGGACGAATTGCGTGCCAAGGGCGATGTTGCCATTACTTTCGATGACGTACTGGCCAACATAGAAGAGCGCGACAGGATCGACTCCACGCGTGCCGTTTCACCTTTGAGGCAGGCTGAGGATGCCTTAGTGCTGGACAATTCTCATATGACCATCCCACAGCAGAAGGCATGGTTGCTGGAGCGTTTTCAGGAAGTGACCGGTTCATGATTCCGATAGAAATAGACAGCGGATCGGGATTTTGCTTCGGTGTGGTCAATGCTATTCGTCATGCCGAGAATCAATTGGAGAAAAGCTCCGATAAGCTGTACTGCCTGGGCGACATCGTACACAATACGCTGGAAGTCGAACGGTTAGGGAAGAAAGGATTGGAGACGATCGATTACGATGCTTTTTCCCGGCTCCGTGGGGCAAAAGTGCTGTTGCGAGCCCACGGCGAACCGCCCAAAATCTATCGGATGGCAGGAGAAAATGGGGTAACGATTATAGATGCCACCTGTCCCGTGGTACTCCGCTTGCAAAACAAAATCAAATCACGATACGAAGCTACGCGCAGCCTCGGCGCACAAGTCGTCATCTACGGCAAAAGGGGGCATGCGGAAGTAAACGGTCTGGTCGGGCAGACCGAAGGAACGGCTATTGTCATCGAGAGCGAAGAGGAGCTGGACAAAATAGACTACACACGTCCCGTCATCCTCTTTTCACAAACGACCAAGAGTCTGGAGGGATTCGGACAGATCATTGACAGCATCAGCGCACGTATGCAGCCGGGTGTAACATTCGAGCATCACGATACCATCTGCCGTCAGGTGGCCAATCGGATCCCGCATATCGGAGCTTTCGCAGCTGCACACGAATTGGTGTTCTTCGTGGCCGGAGAGAAAAGCTCCAATGGAAAAGTACTCTTCGCACATTGTCTGGCAGCCAATCCCCGCAGTATATTTATTTCCTCTCCGGAGCTTATCGTGCCGGATATGCTCGTGCCACTGCCGACCAGCATAGGCATCTGCGGAGCCACCTCCACGCCCCGATGGCAGATGGAAGAGGTGGCATCGCGTATCAAGGCTCTGTTGTAAACTCGGCCATCACGGGCAAGTGGTCGCTATACCCTCCTTTATAATGCATCCCCTGATAAGTACGGTTGGGCGCGATACGCGCTACATTGTACGGAGCGGAGTGTACCAAATAAGGCAGGACTACGTTCTTGACCGATCCGGCTCGGTAGCTGATCCGTGAATCTGACTTCAGCAAATTACCGGACACGATGATGTGATCCAACTGTTCCCACTTACCTTTATACAGAGTCGTTCCGGGAGGAATTTGAGAGAGAGGACGCCCTGAGAGGTTGTACAACTCTCCGGCTCCTACTTTGTCGGCATCGGGTAGAACGGTATACGCTCGCAGGGTTTCAGTCAGAGGTGATTCGTTCGGATTGCTGTTGAGGTCTCCCATGATCAGGATAAAAGGATTGTCCCGACGGTTTACTATTTCATCACATTTTGCCCTTAGGAGCGTGGCGGCATCGTGCCGATAAGAATCCGTCTTACGCACACCTCCCCTACGGGAAGGGAAATGACAAACGAATACATCCAGCGTGTCTCCACCGGCCAACCGTCCCTGAGCATGTAGGATATTCCTCGTTCGTCTGTCCCTCTCGCCTCGAAAGCGTACTCTATACTCTTCTTTGTGATCCAGACTGAACAGCTCCGGCCGATAGAGCAGAGCTACGTCTATTCCGCGCTTGTCCGGGCTGTTAGTCATCACATAGCGGTAGCCCTGTTCTCCGAGAGGGGTACGGCTCAGCAGATTGTTCATGACCGTATCATTTTCCACCTCTACGAGAGCCACCAGTGCCGGCCAATCGGGACCACCCACAGCTTTGATCACCGAAGCCACCTGTTTGAGCTTGCGGTTGTAACGGTTCGGCGTCCACTTCAACTCTCCTTCTGGGAGAAATTCTCTGTCGTCCTTGCCAACATCGTCATAACAGTCGAAAAGGTTCTCGACATTATAGGTCATCACACGGAAGGAAACAGGCTTCGGATGAGGGGCAAGACCTCCTGAAACGACTGCTATTCCGATGGAAGGAATGATGGTCTTTATGATCTTTTTCATCGGCCCAAAGGTAGTCACTCCCATCCATTTATCCGGCAGGTTTGGCAATGTATTGGAGCGGCTCCTGAGAGCTAAGTGTTTGATAGATTGGCTAAAACGCTTATCTTTGTCGCCGTGGTTGCTTCTACAAGCCCTTAGCGAAGGGTGGGCTGCCACCTCGAAACCCTCCGAAACACGGGGGCTCAAGCCTGCCGGATCCGTCGATCTGACGGGCGGTTGCTTGGGGATGTCTAACTATAACGGAATAGTATGAAATTAAAGAGGATACTTTCCGGCTCATTGGTCGCGGCAGCCTTGCTTTTGTCAGGCAGCTCGGCCTCCTCTCCGTCCGAAGCCATAGATGGCTTGGCAGTAGGGGCAGTGGTGCCGGAGGTAAAGTCTTTGGTCGTACAGTCGGATGGCGGCACAGAGGCTGCTTCGTACACGCTAGTCCACTTCTGGGCGGCATACGACGGAGAGAGCAGAGCCGGTAATGTCCGATGGTCTCGTTATTTTGCCAAAAGGCCCGATAGTCGGGTACGGTATGTAGGTGTTTCGATGGATAAGAACCTATCGGTATTCACGAACACCTTGGCTTTCGACCAAATAGACTTGTCTGCCCAGCGACTGGTGGAAAATAGTAAACGCGATCAAATGCTCAACGTATATGGCTTGAAGATCCGTTTCCACAGCTATCTGGTAGACGCACAAGGGATTATACGGGCAGTAGATCCGAATCCCGAACAACTGGAAACAATACTCTAAGCCGGATGAGTCCGGCCTGTGCGAACGAGGGTGCACCCGCAAGGGAGCACCCTCGTTCCATTTCCAGACGAATATATCAGAATCTCCTGCCCTGCTTACCACTGTTGCCACCTTCTCCGGAGGCATCCACAGCGAAGCCATCGGCCATCTCTCCTCGAAAAACATCTTGAAAACACTTTCGGGAATTCAAAGAGAGCACAAAAGGATAACCCCAAAAACAATAAACCGCTCAAAAATCATGCGCCAAAAAAGTTTTCAACAACGAAGACGAGTTTGGAATGATTCCAAATAAGCATCTCCGGAGACAATAAAACCGAGGCAAAAGCAGCGAGGAGATGAACTTTCACAGACTGAAAAACGAATTAAAACAAGTCGGACAACGATCTGTATATAAAACATTTTTGATTTATATATAAATCGTTTTCGTTTTGTATATAAATCGTTTTCAATAAATATATAAATCGTAAATGATTTATATATAAATCGCAGGATCAAAAAAGCCTTTTCAGCAGCTGATATAAAAGAAGCACCCGTCGAGTTCTCCGTAGAACTCCGACGGGTGCAGCCCGGATATGTATGTGGTGGGGCCTATGCCAAGATGCTATCCTTCTACATGTGATCTGAAGTGGATGTACGAATTTCCTCTGTGCAATCTCGGATCGGATCGTGGTTTGTTGCTGAGGCGAAATGCCCGAACAGGAGCTTATTCGGGCTTGATGTCAGGTGATGGGGCGTAGCTGGTATTCACAGATGTGTGGCATTTTCTTCTATAAATATTCTCTTTTTCAATTTATTGCTCGTTTCCAATACACGGGGAATCCACAGTTCGGAGCAATGCTTTTCGGCAAGACAAAATTAGCCAAATCTTTTTTTCCCACCAACGGCTATTGCCCTTCAGGGTATAATCTGCATGACACAATTTTTGAGGAAAATATTTGCACAATTTAATTTCATTTTATACATTGTAGCCGAAAATCAACTGTAGAGACACTTACTTATGAAAAACGACGATAATCCACCAAGCACAGTGGCGGCAGACTTGTAAATACTAAAGTCATGCCACACCCTCCGTGAGAAATAATCAATCAAATTCATTTGAAGACAATACGAAAATGAGAAAAACAATAATTTTCTGCTTGCTGCTCGCCCTGTTTAGCTTTTCTTGGGCACAAGAAAGAGTCGATGAAAAAGTATTCTCCGCAGGAACAAGTATTTTTAGGGGCATCCTTGAAAAGGTGAAAGCACCGCTTATGTATGGAGATCGTGAGGTATGGGGTATGGCTCGTGCGAGCGAGGATTTCTTTTTTATACTTCCCGTTACGGATGACCTCACTCCCGTGCTTTTCTATAACCGTCTTACAAACGAACCCTGCTTTGTGTCAAACCAAGGAATAACTGAGTTTTTCAAATTCGCTCAAGAAGGTGATTACATTGAAGTAGAAGGAAGCTCTGTATTCATGGGGAATCTTTTGTACTATCGTTTTTTCCCGACAAGAATTACCTCCTATAATGCTTCCATTGAAGGCGTTGTGAGCATGACGGGGAATCCTGCTTTTACAATTCCGATACTCCCCGGGGCTTCTGATTGCATAGAAATCTCAAACAACCGCAAAGTCTTTCTGACAAATCAATTAGGGGTTGTAAACATCACTGACGGGATGGAACCTCCGATTATTGCCGGAGTCTCTGCTTCCTTTGGGTCTTCTGTTCGGGTGTATGGTCATGTCTCACAGCGGTGGGACATCATAGGCCGCTGCTATTTGGATATTTATCCGACCAATTGCTACCCGCTCAGCATGAAACCCGTTGCAGGAGACGATGAGGTTTTTGTCAAACAACAAGGCAGGCAAATAGAGATCGATAGCAACAGCCCCATAGTCCAAGTGGTCGTATACGATCTTGAGGGGAAAAGTGTTTTTCGCAAAAGAATGACCGAAAACGCTTATACCCTATCCTTCAGGGCACCTATGCTCGGCTTTATGACTATCATGATCGAAACACAAAATTCGATTATCAATAAAAAACTTAATGTTACTCAGCTATGAGGCGAATAATTTTATTATTCAGTGCTCTCTGCTTCTTCGTGTCACCTTATGTACAAGCGCAGAATGAAGGTTCAGATACTTATTATCGACAAATGTTTGAGCTAATCCGCTCCGACTTCGAACGGGATATGCTCTTACCTCAAGTGACCTCCGTAATGCTTCCTTCCGTACCACTCGCTGTGGTCAAAAATTTTTATACAATTCCGGCTCTTAACTAAAAGTTTATGATTAAAAAAGCATTTGTTTTCGTACTACTGGTTTGCCTATTCTCCTCGTTCAGCAGTTTTGCCCAAACAGCTACGAACGGCAGCCGGAGTTATTTTACAGGACGAATCGAGAAGGTGAGTTTGAACTTAGGGGTCCCACCCGTAAGCACGGAGATTTGGGGAATAACCCATGATGCGAATGGTCTCCCTTTCGAAATACCTATCTCTTTCAGTCGTTTCAACAGCCTGGGAGATATAGCTACCACCTATTACATAGCGAATAGCGAGGCAACTTTGAATGAATGGTGCGACTATGCACACCCGGGCGACATCGTGACGATAGAAGGTCGTTTTATGAAAATGACTTACAACATACCAACCTACAATGCTGTCTGCACTCGGATCACATTTGAGAATTAAGAAATAGAAGGAGCGATCGTCTTGATACCCAAACCCAAAGTCTCGCTGCCTCATGTATCGGAATCGGTACCCTGTATCCGAACCGAAACAGGGAGGAAATTTATCCACGCAAAAAAATCAGGAATTTGTATCTTTCAGATAATCAATAAAATATGAATTGGATATATGGTAATTGTTATAAAAAGATGTTCCTCTTCTTTTTATTGTGTACTGTGCAGGTTTGCTACGGGCAAGGTTTTTCAATCAAAGGAACTCTTAAGGATGCCTCTACTCTTAAGCCTGTAGAAGCAGCACAAGTGGTATTATTGGCAGACAGCACTGCAATGACCAAGTATCATACATTAAGCAACCTTGACGGGAAGTTCTCCCTCAATAATATTCCCGCTTCATCATATCGCATGCAGATTTCTTGCATGGGCTATAAACAGACACACATATCTATTATAGAGCTGACAAAAAATATTGATTTAGGTGAAGTGTTTTTAGAAGAAAAGTCCATAGAACTCAGTGAGGTTACTATTTCTGCAACTGTACAATCCAAAGCAGACCGTTGGATATATTATCCTTCAGATGTTATCAAAAAACAGAGTGTCGATGCTTACGATATTCTCCAACGCATGAATTTACCCGATCTCCGATTTGATTTGATTAATCACTCCTTCTCTTCATTAAAGCAAGGCACATTACAAATCCGTATCAATGGCGTACTCTCTCAGCAATCCGATTTGATTGCCTTACAACCTCAAGATATAACCAAGATAGAGTATGTGGATAATCCCGGAATTGCTTATGGTGAAGGAGTAAGTGCCGTGATTTTAATTAAAACGAAACAACAGTACGAGGGGATTCAGGGTGGAACCAGGCTATTAAGTGCAGTTACAACGAATATGGGTAGTGCCTATGCTTACTTTAAATGGATACGGAAATCCGATTTTTTGAGCGTTAAAATTAATGGACAATATCAAAATGTCGGAGGTATTTATGCCAATAGCATTCAAAAATTCAATTATCCAACATCTGTCATGACGCTCAACTCCGTTGGAGAAGAAGGACGAAGCAAGCGTTGGAATGGAGACATACAGATGGACTACAACCGTCTTATTGACAGCCGTAATTCCTTTTTCAATACAACCGCAAAGTATAGCGGATTATGGCAACCAAAGAATAGCTCTGTTAGCAATGTTTTGAAAAATGACATCCCGACTTTCACAGAGATATTGAGTAGAAAGAATAAGACCCACAACATAATGCTTGAATTCTATATTGATAAATCGTTCTCAAATAGATCTAATCTGTTGGCAAGTTTGACAGGAACTCATATTACCAGCGATTATAACAGATGGTACAATAAAGAATATACCAATAATTCTTCGGCGAAATATGAGAGTGCATACGATGTGAACGGAAAGCACCGTTCGATTATTGGAGAAGTCATTTACAAGTATCCTTTGACAGAACGTCATTGGCTAACCGTTGGCACTTATGAGCGTTATTCTCACACAGACAATATCTATACGATGACAGAAGGTGTAAATCCAATTTCTCTCCAAAATTTCAATAGTTACAATTATTTGGAGTTCAGCGGTGCATTTGGAAAATTCTCTTACTCTTTGGGGGGAGGTTATTCTTTCTATCGAATTAAGAACGATGGTGTTCTTTTGCAATACCATTTTTTTCGCCCTTCTCTGTCTTTGTCTGTTCCTTTGGCAAAAAAAATTCGCTTGCAATACCATTTGAACATCAATCCCCAAGAGCCAACATTGGCTATGCGTTCGGATTTCAGTCAAACCATCTCAGAATATGAAATAAGTAAGGGAAACCCTCATCTCAAACCCTATCAATCATACAGCAATCAGGTGTCTCTGAGTTTTCGCAAGGCAGACTCCTTCCTGAGTTTAACGGCTTATTTACAGTACAACAAGCATCCTTTCACGAATGATCCGCCATATTACGATCCAGAGACAGATAAATTTGTATACACAATATCAAACCAAAATAGTTTTACACATGCTCAGATTCGCATGTATGCAAGTCAAAAGTTGTTCTCACAGGCATTCAACCTATCGGGCTATCTTACGCTTAATCGTTATATCAATGACGGATTGAAGTTTTCAACCTCATATACAGGTTTATTGGGAGGATTAACTATCAGCTATGATCAACCCAAATGGGGTATCCAAGCCAATTACAGAACAGCCATCAGTTACATGTTCAATGAAACCAAAACCTGCATGGCTCCAAATCTTCAATTGAGTGCTTACTATAATATTCGCAGAATACGTTGCGCTATAAGCATCAACAATCCTTTTATGAATGCTGTTAACACCACAGAAATCAACAGCAAAGCTATACAAGGACAAACATATAAATACCAAAAATACAATAACAACTTGGTAACGATTGCATTCAGCTACAATTTCAGAATTGGAAAAACTCGTAATCTGCAAAAACAAATAAACAATACAGATACTGATGCGGGGGTTATTAGGTGAGTATGAACAAAAATGCCATAAGAGAGACTTGTCATCTCAGATTACAAAGCCCAATATCTCCGAAATATTCATTATATACAAAGCCGACACGCACTAAATGGCATAAGTACTAACTAATAAATAAAGAAGGAAATGAAAAATGACAATCTAAAACTTTCACTTCTTAGTGAAATTTCTTTAACTGATGACGAATTATTGGTCGTACAAGGTGGTGACCAACAGTTGGAACCTATTAATTGTGGAGAAGGTTGCGGATTGGGTTGTGGTCGTGGATGTGGAGCAGGATGCTCCAGTTGTTCAGAGCCAATAGAAGAGCCAGACCCTTATATTCCAACATTGGAAATCTGATCCAAGACTAGTGTGATTAAAACTTCTGCATTAGCAAAAGTTTAAAAAGTAAATCAAGGTGAGGGCTTAGAAGTAGAGTACACCTAAGTCCTCACTCTTTATAAGGAATCATTAAAATCGTTCGATATGAAAGAAAGTAATTATAATATCTTCATAAAAGATTCGGGAAAAGTTCTTTGCTATAATAGTTATTCTGATAGCTATATGATAATTTCGAATAATAGTTATGCGGCTATGAAAGATTACGGTCTCTCAAAAATGAGTGAACTTTATCCTAATACATATAAGAAGATGGTTTCAAATGGATTTTTGATAGAAGATTCCACTGACGAATTAGCAATAATACGTACACAAAATAAGCGAGAAGCTTTTGCTCCAGAAATCTATTACTTAATGATATATCCGACACAAGATTGTAATCTAAAATGTTGGTACTGTTATGAAAGCCATGTTCCTCACAGTAAAATGTCAGAAAAAACATTGGCTTCTGTCAAATTGCATATTACAAACATCTGTCAATCAGGGAAATTCAAAAGGCTTCGCATTACCTTTTTTGGAGGAGAACCTTTATTATATTTCCATTCTATAGTACTCCCTCTGCTAGCACATGGGTTAAACGAGACACGATGCAAAGAAATGGAATTTACTCCTTTTTTTGTGACAAATGCAAGTCTTTTAAAAGATTCTGTTATAGATGCCATGAGGATCTATAAGCCGTTATTTCAAATTACATTAGATGGTGCTCGAGAAAAACATGATAAAGTGCGAATATGGAAGAATAAAAAAAAGAAAGGCACTTATCAACAAATCATTAATGCATTGCATTCTATATCTACCAAATGCAATTACAAACATGCCAATGTATTAAATGTTGCAACAATCCGAATAAATTATGACAACTATACATTAGATGATATAGTAGAAATCTTGAATGATTTGCAAGATTTAGATAAACCTAAATTTTTCATCCATTTGGAAAGAGTATGGCAGACGTCGGGATTAAGCTCTTCAAATGATCAATTTATGAAATTAAAGAAAGCTTTGATGTTAATTAATCAGGCGGGATTTAATGTCGGTTTTGGTATTTTTGGGAATAAGCGTGTTTCTTGTCCTGCCGAAATAGAACATTATGCTATTATAAATTGGGATGGCAATGTATATAAATGCAATGGTAGGACATTAATACCAAAAGATAGTGTTGGAATTTTGTCTGATACGGGGGAAATTATTTGGGATGAAAATAAACAAGCTCAAAGAATCGCTTCCGCAACTTTCGAAAATGCAATGTGTATTAATTGCAAGATGTTACCTAAATGTATGGGACCTTGCAGCCAAAAGCAAATTGAATTATCACAAGAAAATCTAAAAAAAGGATGTTCCCTTTCATCTATTGATATGAATTTAGATGATTATCTAAAAATCAACTTTGAGCTCCTATTATCTAATAATCAGTAATGAATATACTTATCAAACAACAAGATGCCATGGATTGCGGTCCTTCCTGTCTAGCAATGATAGCTAAACAAGAAGGACGGCAAGTTGATCGAGATCGATTACGGAAAATCTGCTCCTTAGGCAAAGATGGAGTGTCTCTTCTTGGTATCAGCAAAGCAGCAGAAACCATCGGTTTCAAGACGATTGGAGGACGTTTGAGTTTTGAAATGCTATCCCAAGAGGCTCCGATGCCTTGTATTGTCCATTGGAATCAGAACCATTTTGTTGTTGTATATAAGATAAAAAAGCACAATAAAGGAAAATATACCGTATATGTGGCAGATCCGGGCAAAGGACTTGTCTCCTATACCAAAGAGGAGTTCTGCGAACATTGGATAAGCACTAAAATCAACGGCGAGGAGAAAGGTATAGCCCTGCTCCTTGAGCCTACGGAACAGTTTTATACACAAAAGGATGCGAAAATCGTTCCCTCTCAAAACCGAGTGAAATTCCTCTGGAGCTATCTCAAGAAATACAAGCGTTTCTTTACGCAGTTGATACTCGGCTTGTTGCTCGGCTCGCTCCTGCAACTCGTCTTCCCTTTCCTCACCCAAGCCATTGTAGATACGGGTATCGGTGGAAAGGATATCGGTTTCGTATGGCTGGTTTTGTTAGCTCAGATGATGCTCCTTTTCAGCCGTACCGCCATCGACTTCATCCGGTCAAAAATACTCCTGCACATTTCCACCCGTATCAACATCTCGCTCATCTCGGACTTTTTCATCAAGCTGATGAAACTGCCGATGAAGTTCTTCGACACCAAACTGATGGGTGACCTCTTGCAGCGTATTGAAGACCACAGACGTGTGGAGCAGTTCCTCACATCGAGCAGTCTGAGCCTGCTGTTCTCGTTCTTTACTTTCCTTGTCTTTGGTGCCGTCCTTGCAGTCTATAATCTCGGCATCTTCCTTGTCTTCCTCTTGGGAACATCGCTTTATGCAGGCTGGATAATCCTCTTCCTCAAAAAGCGCAGGCAGCTTGACTATAAATACTTTGAGCAGGCAGGACGCAACCGCAACGTCACATACCAACTCATTGGCGGTATGCAAGAAATCAAGTTGCAGGGATGCGAGCAGCGCAAACGCTGGGAATGGGAGGACGTGCAAGCCGACCTCTTCAAGGTCAATCTGCAATCACTTAACCTCCAACAGGTACAGCAGGCAGGAAGCATCACCATCAACGAGGTAAAGAACATCCTGATTACCGTACTTGCAGCCACAGCCGTAATACACGGGAACATGACTCTCGGTATGATGCTGGCGGTGCAGTACATCATCGGACAGCTCAACAGCCCTGTGGAGCAGCTTATACGATTCATTTACTCTTGGCAGGACGTGAGCATCAGCCTTGACCGCATGAACGAAATCCACACCGAGACCAACGAAGAGAATGTCGAACGGACAAGTACCGCCTATACGGACGAGACCGCCGAAGGACATTCCCTCATGATAAAAGACTTATCCTTCAAATACGACATCTACAGTCCGAAAGATATTCTCTCTAACATCAACCTTTCCATTCCCAACGGCAAGGTAACGGCAATCGTGGGGGCAAGCGGAAGCGGAAAGACAACGCTCGTAAAACTCCTGTTGGGATTCTACGAGCCATTGAATGGAAGCATAGAAATAGGCAATACCAACCTGAATGAATATAACCTCGGTTGGTGGCGAAGCCAATGCGGTGCGGTGATGCAGGAGGGGTATCTGTTCTCCGATACCATTGCAAGAAATATCGCCATTTCGGACGACGAACCCGACATCGAACGTATCCGCCATGCTGCCCGTGTGGCAAACATCGCCGACTACATCGAAGCCCTGCCTTTGGCTTACAACACGATGATAGGACAGGACGGACAGGGCATCAGTCAGGGACAACGGCAACGCATTTTGATTGCAAGGGTAGTCTATAAGAATCCGATGTTCGTCTTCTTGGACGAAGCCACCAACGCCCTTGACGCCAACAACGAGCGAGCCATCACCGAAAACCTTTCGGATTTCTACAAGGGGAAAACGGTTGTCGTGGTGGCGCACCGCCTTTCCACTGTTCGCGATGCCGATCAAATCGTTGTCTTGGATGAGGGTAAAATCGCAGAGGTTGGCACACACGAGGAACTGACCGCCAAACGTGGCAAATACTTCGCCTTAGTAAAGAACCAATTAGAACTCGGCAACTGATATGGACAAACAGGAAAATAAACAGGAACGGAGTTTTGAGCTTCGCAGCGAAAAAGTACGCAGCATCGTGGGACAGATACCCTCCGTACTTATCCGCTATGGTATCACTGCCATAGGAGCGGTATTGCTTTGCCTTTTGGCTGTAGCCTATTTCCTGCCCTATAAGCAGGTGTATTCGGGAACGGCTACCATACACAAAACGGCAACCACACCAGTCACACCAGCGGACAGCACGAATATAACCATCTTGCTTAAGTTTGAGAACAAACGTCCTGACAAGACGAAGGGACAAATGATTTATCTGCAATCTCCCTATGGAACGTTTGCAGGACAGATACGAGACCTGTCTCCCGTCCGTGACACTTTGGAGCGTCAGAAAGCCATTTGCCGTTTCAAGGCAACAGAGATAAAATCTGTAGAAAACCAAACGGTGGATTTCCAAATAACACGAACATCGGGCAATCTGCTGCAAAAAATGCTTGGGGGAATCTAATTCCATCGCACATTCCTTATCTCTCCCGATAGTCAATGGTTAAACTCACCGTCTTCTCTTGCAAGGCGGTGAGTTCTTTTGTCTGCCGGATAAGTTCCTGTAACAATGCTTTTACACTTTTCTCAGCCGTATAAAGGTGCATCAGCCGTACTACTTGAGACCTTTGAAAAATGAGGTAGTTATTAATTCATCCCTATTCAGAGTCATTTTCTCATGGGTAGGAGAGTAACAGTCGAGAATGATAAAGCCCCCCTTACCCCCGGTTGGGCCTCAAATCCGAGCCCGACCGGGGAAAACTTTGCTTATTTGACACATTTGGATATAATGAGCCCCGGTGTTCGATATAGGTTAAAGGCTATGCTTTCGAGTATGTTCTGCGTATGCGTTTTGGCAAGTCCTCGATATCGGCAACGTCCGCCATTGAACCACCGGCGGATGCTGCCAAAGGTACGTTCTATGACACTGCGAACAGGACTTATGGTGCGGTTAAAGAGGTGTTGTGATGGGCTCAACGGACGGTTACGATACGCCTTGTGCATAATGCAATCCCGTAAATGATGCTTGGATAAAAAAGCACGGTTCTCTTCCGTAGAATAGCCTTTATCGGCATAGACAGCTGTGCCGGCTGGGAGTTCCTCTTGGCTCAACAGGGGGATCAATTCCTTGAGATCATTTTGATTGGCCGGGGTGGTGATGACTTTCCGGATGATCCCCTCTGTATTTGTCTTCACATGTTTCTTATAACCATATCGATAGGTCTTCTTCTTTACCTGGCGGGCTTCGCTGTCTGTCCCCTTGCGTTCCTGTAAAAGGAACTTATGGTAGGCCTCCTCTTCATTCTTTTCCTCGTCACTGCGTGTGTCCTGGCGATCATCTGCCACTGTGATGCGCAACGTCCCATCAGGGCTGTGCGGGCTATCGACAATGCTTGCATCGATCAGAACGTAGTAGCTCAATAGTAGTCTTATCAGCCATCTCTAGCTATCGACAATGCTTGCATCTATCAGAACGCCTTGCTTGATTGAAATATGATGGGCACTCAATTGCTTGTTGAATGCTTTCAGCAACTTATCCATGAGCCCCGACTCCGTCAGGGCTGTGCGAAAACGGCTGATCGTGCTGTGATCCGGAGAGACGGACTCCATACCGAGACCTAAAAATCGGGAAAAGGTCACTCTGAGTCGTTGACACGCTCTTCCAAGGCACAGTCACTCAACCCATACCATGTCTGCAAGAGAAGCATCTTGAAGAGCAGGATCACATCATAGGCCGGAGCACCTGCCGCATTTTGCCGCTTGGTGTACTTCTTATTGATCAGTGTCCGAATCGGGTGCCAATCGATAAGCCTATCGACTTGATTCAAAAATACATTCTGTGTCCTCCTGTATCTCTTCTCTAACATGACGTCTGCAAATGAGACCTCTTCGTTGGATGATTTCCCTTGTCTTGCCATGGTTTTGTGTTATTTTACACTACTAATATACGAAATAATCACTTGATACACAACAGAATAATGAACAAAAAAGTCTGTTTTATTGTGCAAAGGTCTCTATGTATATATGCAACGCTACTGCAGATGGGATGTGCAGTGGAGTTATTTTATTATTATTCTGCATTTTATCGTCCCTTTTGTGTACTTTTGCCCACGATACTAAAGAGTTATAGATTAGAAATAAAAAAGACTTATGCTTAACGTTGTAAGTAAGACTATCGATCTGGGGGACGGCCGTTCCATTAAGATCGAAACCGGCAAATTGGCCAAGCAAGCCGATGGTGCCGTGACAGTCACCATGGGCAATACGGTATTGCTCGCTACAGTTTGTGCAGCCAAAAACGCTAACCCCGGCTGCGACTTCATGCCTCTTCAGGTGGAATACAAGGAGAAATACTCCGCCATCGGACGCTTCCCCGGAGGATTCACTCGCCGTGAAGGCAAGGCTTCGGATTATGAGATCCTGACTTGCCGCCTTGTGGACCGCGCCCTTCGTCCGCTTTTCCCGGACAACTATCATGCAGAGGTATTCGTCAATGTGATCCTCTTTTCAGCCGACGGCGAGGATATGCCCGATGCCTTGGCCGGTTTGGCTGCTTCGGCAGCTCTCGCCGTCTCCGATATACCGTTCAACGGCCCTATCAGCGAAGTACGGGTAGCGCGTGTGGACGGCCGTTTTATCATCAATCCCACTTTCGAGCAGCTTGAGCGCGCCGACATAGACCTGATGGTCGGAGCCACGATGGACAACATCATGATGGTCGAAGGTGAAATGGACGAAGTACAGGAATCCGAAATGCTCGAAGGCATTCGCGTAGCACACGAAGCCATCAAGGTACAGTGCAAGGCACAGCTCGAACTGTCGGAAGCAGTAGGAAAGCTCCAAAAGCGCGAGTACTGCCACGAAGTGAACGATGAAGACCTGCGCAAGAAGGTACACGACGAATGCTACGCTCGCGCCTATGAGGTGGCGACCAGTGGCACCGGCAAACATGAACGCGGCGAAGCTTTTGAAAAGATCGTAGAAGAATTCAAAGCTCAGTATACAGAAGAAGAGCTCACTGAGAAGGGCGAAATGATAGCTCGCTACTACCATGATGTAGAAAAGGAAGCAATGCGTCGTGCCATCCTTGACGAAGGCAAACGTCTGGACGGACGCAAGACCACAGAGATCCGTCCCATATGGATCGAAACAGATTGCCTGCCCGGCCCGCATGGTTCAGCTATTTTCACTCGTGGTGAGACGCAGTCCCTCACGACCGTTACTCTCGGAACAAAGAGCGACGAAAAGCTCGTGGACGACGTACTCAACTATACGAAGGAACGCTTCCTGCTGCACTACAACTTCCCTCCTTTCTCCACCGGTGAAGCTCGCCCCCAGCGTGGTGTAGGCCGCCGCGAGATCGGTCATGGCAATTTGGCTCACCGTGCCCTCAAGCGCATGATACCGGCAGATTACCCTTACGTGGTACGCGTGATCAGCGATATATTAGAATCCAATGGTTCGTCCTCAATGGCTACTGTCTGCGCGGGAACTTTGGCTCTGCGCGATGCCGGCGTACAGATCCGCAAACCCGTATCCGGTATTGCCATGGGCTTGATCTCCGAAAATCAGGGTAAGAACTACGCCATCCTCTCGGATATACTCGGCGACGAAGACCACCTCGGCGATATGGACTTCAAGGTAACGGGTACGAAAGACGGTATCACGGCCACGCAAATGGACATCAAGGTAGACGGTCTCAGCTACGAGATTTTGGAGAATGCTCTGGAGCAAGCGAAGCAAGGACGCCTACACATCCTCGGTAAGATTATGGAAGCTCAACCCGAGACGAGAGACGACCTCAAGCCCCACGCCCCACGTATCGAGAAGATGCGCATCGGCAAGGAGTTTATCGGAGCCGTGATAGGCCCGGGCGGAAAGATCATTCAAGGTATACAAGAGAAGAGCGGCGCCACGGTGAACATCGAAGAAGTGGATGGCATGGGCGTTATCGAAATCAGCGGTACGAACAAGTCCTGCATCGATGCCGCGATCGGCATGATCAAGGGTATTGTGGCTATGCCGGAAGTTGGAGAAACCTATCCGGGCAAGATCACAAGTGTGATGCCCTATGGCTGCTTCGTCGAATTCCTCCCCGGTAAGGAAGGACTCCTGCACATCTCGGAAGTGGATTGGAAACGATTCGAGACCATCGAGGACACCAACCTGAAGGAAGGCGAATCCATCGACGTGAAGCTGCTCGACATAGATCCGAAGACCGGCAAATTCAAACTCAGCCGCAAGGTACTATTGGAAAAACCGGAAGGCTACGTGGAGCCTCAGCCGAGAGAGCGACGTGAGCGTCGCGAAGGCGGACGCGAGGGAGGTCGCAATTTCGAGCCTCGTGGAGGCGATCGTGAACATCGCGAGCCCCGCGGCTAAAACGCATCAAGTGAGACAAGCCACTGCTTCCGCAGCGTAATACGCCCCATCAGGAAAAGGGCTTATAGTCCTTAGGACAGTAATACTTTCTTATCCATCAGCGAGGCATCCCGCTTTGCTGATGGATTTGCTTTTATAAGGCATAGCCATTTCTACCTCTTGCGATGGATATACTCAGACTTCTTGTATTCGCCCAAAGCAGTATGGCCTAAGTGATGTATGTAAGTAGGAATCCAAAGCCGGATTAACGGCTGCGAGCCTCAACTCTTTTTAGTACACATTGGCAAGATCTTGGAGCTTATATCCATTTAGCCATATGGTTAGGTAGCGTATAGAATAATTTTACTTATTAATCGGTATTGCGGAGATGCATGGCTGACTATACCTTTGCCAATGTAATAGTAACACATTTGTTTAACCAAAGCCATTTGGTCTTAATGATGTAACCATTATAAAAGTGATAAATCGATCGCAGTCGGTAGGACTTCATAGAAATACCGAAAAAGAGCACTTCTCCGGGAGGAGAGGTGCTTTTTTGTTTTATATCCGCACAGAGAGAGGTGAGAATAGGAAAAGGTCAAAAATCGAAATCTATTTTCAGCGGCTCATCTCCTCCCAAAATAGAATCGGAGGACTCCGCCAAGCCCTCCACCTCTGTAGCCATATCGGAAAGTCTCTGCTCCATATCGGGCAAGCCAATGGCTTGTTCGCATCCGGGCACCTCACTCTTCTCTTCGAAAGACTTTAGCACGTCCAAAAAGGCTTCTGTGAATTTGGCAAAATCTTCACGATACAGGAAAACCTTATGCCGCGTCATTGCAGCACCTTCTTCGGCACTGTTGCTTTCGGTTATCACCAGATAGTCATTTCCTTTGGAATCGCGTTTGGCATCAATGTAGTAGAAGCGTTTGCCGGCTTTGACGCAGCGCGAATAAAGAGCGAAAGGCAATTTGTCTGTCATCGATCGATTGATTATGAAGCTGTTATACTATCTAACAATACCGTTTGTATACAGAAGGGGAATACATCGTCCGATTATATCGAGCGGCTCCACGGTTTACTCCGGACTATTATTCTACCGGAATCTTGAATATGGCGTGCATATCATCGAAACGGCGCAGACTGTCAGCCCCATAGGAGAGCATACTGCGTCTGACTGCTTCAAGTTTCTTCACACGGTGGAGTTTCGTTTTGGAAAAAAACTTATCGGCATAGCAAACGATCTTCTCCTCAATACTCATGGGGGTGTAAATACCCTCTGGGAGTGCAATCTGTCTGGCTGCAATATCCTCCGGAGTCAATCCGGACCCCGTATGGCGTTCGCAAACCAGTGCATGGCGCGGATAGCCCTCTTTGCGCAGAATATTGGCACCCAGATATCCATGCAGGATATAAGGTTCTTTCCCAAAACAGGCAATGCTCTCGGCATCGGTCAAGAATATACCGATATCATGCAGCATGGCAGCCTCTTCGACGAAGAGACGATCCGCCTGAAGTTCGGGATGGCTATCGACGACACGAAGAGCCATGACCGCCACATCGCGACTATGCTCTACTAAGATATGATATTGGTTGGTTCCCTCTGTGTAGTACTTATTGATGATACTGATCGGATTCATCATTTAGGGAAAGAGATTTAGACGGGAAGTGCCCGGAGCCGGGATCGAACCGGCACGAATTTGCATTCATTGGTGTTTGAGACCAACGCGTCTACCAATTCCGCCATCCGGGCAATTGTCTTTTCGAATACGGCGCAAAGGTAGAAAAATAATTCAATCCACAATGATTTCGCAGATAAAACCCAGGGCTTGGGAATTACAGAAATTACAGGAAGCCCGTTTGAATCTGTACGTGATCGCAAAGAAAGGCATAACTTTGCGAGCATCGAATCAACAAAAAATAAACCCGATACTATCTTATGCAACCTATCGTATCTCCATCTTTGCTGTCGGCCGACTTCCTGCATCTGGCCGACGATGTCGAAATGATCAATCGCAGCGAGGCCGACTGGCTGCATATCGACGTCATGGATGGCGTATTCGTCCCCAATCTTTCGTTCGGTTTTCCCATTCTCGAGGCTATCCGACTGATTTGTAAGAAGCCGCTCGATGTTCACCTGATGATCGTGGAGCCGATGAAGTTCGTGGACAGGCTCGCCGAACTGGGCGTTTATATGATGAACGTCCACTATGAAGCCAGTCCGCACCTGCATCGCTCACTGGCGGCGATTCGCAAGGCCGGCATGAAATCGGGCGTCACGCTCAATCCGCATACTCCCGTGGAGGTGCTGACCGACGTGCTGGAAGAGGCCGATATGGTGCTTCTGATGAGCGTAAACCCCGGATTCGGAGGACAGAAATTCATCGAAAGGACGATAGACAAGACGCAACGCCTGCGCCGAATGATCGATAGCCAAGGTCTGGATACGATTGTTCAGATCGACGGCGGTGTCAATGCCGCCACGGGAAAACGCCTGATCGAAGCAGGAGCCGATTCGCTCGTGGCCGGCAGCTATGTGTTCGGAGCAGAGAAGCCGGAAGAGGCCATCAGTCTGCTGAAGAGTTATAGCCGTTAGGCAGTTGGTATGCCGGTCTGCCCGAAGCCGTACTTTCGCCCCGGACCGTTTCTGTGGGTATTGCTTTTCCTGTCGATAGGCATAGGCCTGACGGAATACTTTCGCTCTCCTGTCGTTGCGCTTGGTGCGCTGACGACAGGATTTTTTCTTTATATCCTCAGTTTCTTTTTCCGTCCGGCTGTTGGAAAAAGGACTATTGCAGCTCTTCGTTTCGCCCCGATCGGCTTGCTTCTCGTTGCTGCGGGAGCTTTCTCTACACAGCTGACACGAGAGCGGCTGACAGCGTCTTCACGCTACAAGCTGTCTTCGTCCGACACCTTTCGGGTCATCGGGAATCCGGAGCCATGCGAAGGCAAGCTGCGGATGCAAGTGCAACTGTCCGAAGCCTCCTCCCCATCTTATATCCTGTACATCCGACACGAAGGAGAATACGAGCCGATCGTTCGTGGCGATATGCTCAAGCTCAGGAAATTCTATGCCCGATCGGCCGAAGAATGGGAGCAGCAAGCTCCTGCGATGGGGCGGTATATGGCCGGCAAGGGACTGTCCGGCAGTCTGCATGCCAAGACCGGAGATGTAGAAATCTTGCCGGCAGCCGAACGACCGTTCTCCCTCAGGCAAAAGGCTTTGGATCTGTCGGATCGCTTGGCTGCCACATTGTACGAACTCTCCCCTTGGCTACTGTCCGAATCGCAGCGTGCGATGCTCGAGACCATGTGTCTGGGGCGTGGGGGCGAAGCTCCTGATGTTCGCCGTAAGTTCGTCGCGGCAGGCGTGGCACATATCCTTGCGGTGAGTGGTTTTCACGTGGGTATCGTATTGGCTGCCCTCGGTTTTCTTATGCGCATTCTGCCGATACCGCAGCGATGGCGTCGGGCAGAGTGGTTGCTTCCGCTTGCAGGGGGATGGATATACGCATTCGTTTGCGGGCTGGGTGCTCCCGTAGTCCGAGCCATGCTGATGGCTACCTTATATATAGTCGGCAAATGCTTGGGCAGACCGGCGGATGGATTGAATATCTGGGCTGCGGCAGCTTGTATCACACTCGTGGTCGATCCTCTATCTTTCTATGATGTAGGATTTGTGCTCAGCTATGCTGCGGTAGCTTCTATCCTGATCTTCTTCAGACCGCTGGCGTCCTTGCTCCCCGATGTGCGGCAGCCTCTTCTCCGTCTGTGTCGTGATACCATGGCACTATGCCTCGCAGCACAGGCTTTCACCCTGCCGTTGGCGGCTCATTATTTCGGACATATCGGCATTATTTTCCTTTGGGCCAATCTTCCGCTTACCCTGCTGGTCGTTTTTCTGATTCCCCTTAGCCTTATCTATATGGTATTGGCAGCTGTCGGATTCCCTTTGGTGTTGCTGTCTCGAGTAGTCGGTATTTGTGCCGATGGGGCGGAGAGATTGGTCACTGCGGCAGCTGCTGTGTCGCCGAACGTGGAATACGCCTGGCAGCCTTCCTTGCCGGTCGCACTATGTATTATGGCTGTATTGCTTGCGGCAGGTATCCTTTGGCACGCAAATCGGCGACAATACGAGTGACAAGTCGCCTCTCATCCTCTTCGTCCACCAGCTTCTCTGCATTTACAATCACCTTTGCACGGCGATATATATCGCCTCGGAAAGCCATTTCTTCACGGATGTGGGAGAGCAGTTCTTCGCCGGTCTTGTCTTTCACCTTCGGCCTTGTCCGCTTGCATAACTCCAGACGAACGGCAAGAACCTCGTCCGAAACTTCCAAATATAGCGTCAGGCCGGCTTCGTTCATCAGCTCCATATTATCCGAATGACAGGACAATCCGCCCCCTGTGGCAATAATGGTATCCTCCATCCCCGATAGTTCCTCGATGACGACACGCTCTCGCCTGCGAAAAACCGCCTCGCCCTCGTCACGGAATATATCCGCCACGCACTTGCGAAATCGGTTCTCGATGAAGAAATCCGTATCAATAAAACGCCAGCCGAGCAGATCGGCCATCTTGCGCCCTACCGTACTCTTGCCGGAACCCATATAGCCAACGATAAAAATCGGAGCGTGCATCTTACCTCATCTTCTTATTGCCACCGATAGCAAAGCACCTGAAACGATCAGATGGCCCCTTGTGTCTCTTCGGTGGTGCTCTCACCTTCCGGAGCTTTCTTCTTCAACTCCGGATAGGTGATGCGTGAATGGTACATGATCTTGATCTTCTCGAAGAAAACTTCCTTGCAGATACGAATATCCTTGAATGTAAGAGGTGTATCCACGAGTAAACCGTCCTGTAAGATGCCATCGACTATCTTGTCGATAAGCTGCTTGATACCTTCTTCGGTATGGCGGCTGAGGCTTCGACTCGATGCTTCGATGGCATCTGCCATCATCAGTATACCGGTCTCCTTGCTGAATGGATTCGGCCCAGGATAGGTGAACGACTCCGGATCCACCTCTTTGTCGGGGTACTGATTGCAGTAGGAATTATAGAAGTATTTGGTCTTGCCCCGTCCGTGATGCGTCCGGATAAAGTCGATAACGGAGTCCGGCAGGCGGTGTTTCTGCGCCAAGGCAATACCGTCGGTCACATGACGAATGATAATGCGAGCACTCTCATCGAAAGGCAATTTGGAGTGCGGATTCTCTGCCCCCTGATTCTCTGTGAAATAGGATGGGTTCTTCATTTTTCCTATATCATGATAGAGAGCACCGGTGCGTACAAGCTGCACGTCTGCTCCGATCTTGGTGGCTGCCTCCGTAGCGAGGATGGACACTTGGATCGAATGCTGAAAGGTGCCCGGTGCAACCTCCGAGAGCTGACTGAGCAGTGGCGTATTGACGTCGCTCAGCTCTACCAAACTGATATTGGAAACGTAGCCGAAAGCACGCTCCATCAGATAGACGAGCAGGTAGCTGAACATGAGGAAGATCAGATTCACACCGAAATAGAGAATGTTCAGCCCGTCTTCCATCTCCACCCGACCGTCCTGCATCAGTGAGAACGAAAGCTGTACGATGGAATAAGTGAGGAAAACCAAAAAGGTCGTCCGAACCAACTGCAGGCGTGATGTCAGACGGCGCATACTGGTCACCGATACGATACCGGCCAGTACTTGCAAGAGGATAAACTCGTAAATGTCCGGTACGAACATGGCAACGATCAGGACATTGATCACATGGGCAAAAAATGCCGTGCGCGAATCATGAAACGTACGCACCAGAATGGGCAGAATGATAAAAGGAATGATATAGATATTGAACCATCCGAAGCTGATAGCCAACTCTGTAATCAGATTGATCACCAGAATCAGTGAGAGCACAAAGAAGGAATTGTGCAGCCGATCGAAAAAGGCAGGGCGGAACGAGAGCATATAAGTCCAAAGAGCCAGCAGCAGGAAGAAGATAATCAGAAAGATGCCGAGATTGCGTGTAAATCTGAGGGTCGTACCTCCCGAACGCTCTTCATAGGTCTTCTTGAACGACTGAAGGACATTATAAGTATAGGTGTCTACAATCTCGCCCGTACCGATTATACGTTCGCCGGCCTGTATCATTCCGGTCGATACCGATAGATTCTGTAGCTCTTCCTGTACCACCTGTCTGTGCATTTCGGGGCTTTCGGTGAGATTCACTCGCAAGTAGTTGGTCAGGTTCAGTCCGCGAAGAACTTCCCGATCCAACCCGGACGGAGCCTCTTCCACGAACATCTCATAAGCCTCCTTGAGCGTGTAGAAACGCGTAAGGGGTTCGCGATTCGAGTTTCGATTGGCTTGTAAGAGGTTGATCTCCATCACGTCATCGTCATGGAGAGCTTTGCTATCTTCATTGCTGATGAGGCCCTGTCTGTATATATTGCGCAGGAAGCCCACTACGTACTGGTCGTACATGGGCGACAATCTGCCCTTGTGATTTTTGTCATAGTCGCTGCGCCAAGCCAGTTGCATCTTCGCCCCGATCGTATCGTCCATCGTAAAATACGGCTTGATGGTATTGCGCAGACTGTCGCGCTCGGCATCGAGTATCACTTGAGGCTTGTATATCAGGAAATCATAAGGAGCCGTGAGCAGTTCATATTGCCATGGTTTGCCACGATAGAACTGGTATTTGAACTTCAGTTCCTGTGGGGCGAAAAGCGTGAGCATCATTGCCGTCAGGAAAAAGAAGATCAGCGATTTGTACTGAATTTTCATCTTCGTCTTCATTGCGAGAAAGTTAAATTATAGCTCTTGGTGTAGGGCGATACGAACGCTACCGGCATGCAACACGTTCGCTCACAGACTATAATTTGATTACCGCCAGTCCCACAAAGATAAAAGCAAAAAGGGTAAGTCCATGTGAGAGACTGAGCCATGTAAATAAAACGAGACCGCTCCAATGCGATATTGAAACGGTCTCTCGGAATGATTGGGGTGGACGATGGGACTCGAACCCACGACAGACGGAACCACAATCCGTTGCTCTACCACTGAACTACGCCCACCATCATAAATGGATGCTCCTGCGAGCAGCGGTGCAAAGGTACACATATCTTTCAATTGTGCAAGCCTCTTACCTGCCAATTCTACTCAATTATCCATCGGCTACGGCTGCCGAATCGGATTTCCGAGTTCCATTGCATGCAATTCATGCTACTTTTTGAGGCGATTCGACAGGATCGGTCTCGGATTTTTGGAGCCGAAAATGATGAAATTGCCGTCCATAAAAGCGAGAAAAAGCGCGCGAGATTTTTTTCGTTCCGGCGCGTAAAATTTTTACTTCCCGCGCCAATACAAAAATTTTCGCGAACCACGTTTTTGGGTGCCATACACAAAGAAAATCCCGAGCATAAAATAATATCGGCGGAATGAACACCGGATATTGAAAAACCATCTATCCAAGCCAGATTGCAACCACTGACAGAGCAGAAATCCCGGAGGTGTCAATAAGACGGTGTTCCTCTTGGTTCTTACTTTGAGTATAAGCATCGAACAGGCGTCTTATATATTGACGATTTTGGCTATTTTTGGTGCCCTAAGACCGCTTCAATGTTGATTTTCACGGGTTTTGCCACACCGAAGCGGGATCGTAGTCACGAAAATCCGGATATAGAAAAAAAACTTATGTCTAAGAAAGTTACATCATTTGCGCTCATGGCGGCATTGTCATTATTTGCTGCCACAGAGACATCGGCCCAGCTGACGGGCAGAACTATTTCGGCAGCATCGCAGACTGCCGGAAAGGTCAAGGTGGCCACTCCTCAGAAGCCGAGCTTCAGCCAAGGCAAAGTACAGGTATCGGTTATGCCGAGAAAGCAAAAAAAAGCGAACGATTATGGCACAGAGGTTAGCATTTTGAAAGAAGACTTTGCCGGCTTTACCGCCGGTTCTATAGGTGCACCGGATCTGAATACGGTACTGACCTATGCTTTCCCCGGCGAATGTGAATATCCTTGGATCAACTTCAAGCCCGGCTACACCCACCAAGAGGGTTGGGGTGCTGCTAATGTGTGGCAGGCCGGTGGCACCGTCTGCCTCAATGCAGATGGAGAGAATTTCTCCCACTTGAATACCCCCATGCTCAATGCTTCCGGCTATCAGAACATCGTTCTTGTACGCTTCGATGCCCGTACGGCAGATGATATCGCCAATCAGATCATGATAGAAGCGGCCGAAACGTTCAATATGAGCCCTACATGGGACATCCTCGGTGCTTATATCTTGCCTCCCGTTACTCCGGACTGGCAGACTTATGAGGTGATCTTCTACGGAGCGGGTTCATATTCGATATTCAATATCGTAGTCAACGATCATCCCGTCTATATCGACAACTTGGAGGTTTACCAGATCGACCAGCATGTGGGCACACCCAAAGCATTGCCCCACAGCAATTACAAGGGTACCAGCTTCAATGCCAACTGGAACAAGGTAGCAGGAGCCGAGGGCTATCTGTTGGATGTTTTCTCCGGTGGCAACGGGATGGATCCCGAATATTTGTTGCAAGGACAGGCTGTGAATGATACTACCTTCAACGTAACGAACGCCGAATCGGGCAAAACCTATTACTATCAGGTTCGTTCTCGCAAGGGAACTCACACCTCCATCGTATCCAAACCCATGGAAGTGTTTGACCTTGAAGCACCTAAGATGAATCCGGTGAACAATCTCGCTGCTTCCGCAGAAGAGGTAACCTATACTGCTTCATGGAACGCCGTACCTTCGGCCGAACGCTACAATTATTTCGCTCGCTTCAAGCGCACGGCTGCCGCTGATGGCGTATTCTTTGTTACCAACGAAAACTTCGATGGCATCAAGACTCCTACCGGAGAACTGACCGGCTGGACGATCGAAAATCCCTCTACCTATACGTACGATGAAGTCTACCTGGGCGATCTGGTACAGGCCGGTTGGAAAGGAACCAACTATGCTCCTTACACGGACTATATCTGCTTGGATGCATGGCAGTACATTTTCAATAAGAAAGATGCAGGTCTGATTTCACCGGAGTTGGATCTTTCCAAAAATGGTGGCAAGATAGACCTGAGCGTGAAGCTCTATGCTACGAAATACGTCGGTGACGATGGTCAGGGCAATGAGGTACAAGGTTATACGCGTGCTGCGATCGCTCTCTTCCAATATGATGAGACTCTCGGCGACTATGTTCAGTCCGAGCTGGTATATCTGAAAGAATCGGATGGACTGGTGGATCAGTGGAAGGTATTCAACGTTTCTCTGACGAAGGGAACGGCGCGTTCGGTAATCGGTATATACGCTGTGTATGCACCGGAGAACCTCTACGTAGACGACCTCAAGATCTCTCAGCAGTATAAAGCCGGCGAGAGTCTGATGGATCCGTTCCTCTTCAAGAGATATGTGGATGGCCAATCTGTTGATGTGATTGTGCCCCAGCAGGTATTCAATAACGAAATGTTCCACCAGGTGGCTGCCGTGAAGCATGGAGGCCAAGGTGTACAATACCAAGGCTATAAAATATCTGCTTACAGTCAGCTCGAATCTTTCGGCATCAGTCCTTCTCCCACGAGCCTGACTCCTTCCGTGAGCATGGCTAAGGCTATGGTGAAAGTCGTAGAGGACAATATCCATATCGACAATGTTCATGGCGAAGCCGTAAGCATCTACGACCTCAACGGCCGTTTGGTTTATAGCAACAACTCCGGCAACAAGTCTATCGTAGCGGATTTGGGCCAGGGCGGAACTTTCGTCGTTAAGGTGGGCAATCACTCCGTGAAGTTGTCTTACTAAAAAAACAGCTTATCCCCCCTCAGCGGGGACTTACAGGGTGTGTCGGAGCATGCGAGTGGCTTCGACACACCTTTTTTCTATGGGTACATTCAATATCATTTCTTGGCGCCGATGCCCACATCGGAAAAACGGTGGACCCCACGCAGACTTTAAGCAGACGAAATAAATCCGTTTCCTAGTTTTCATCAGGTCAAAATCTTAAATTTGTACGCTTATCCCTCTAAAATTATGAGAAGAATTGCTGCCATTACCTTCCTTTTGTTTTCTGCTTATCTGCTATCGGCACAAGATGCGAGCACGCTGGTGCGGCTCGTACGTATGCCACTCAAGAGTATTACCACGGAATACCCCAATAAGACGGGGCAGGTGATCAATGACGAAGCCGATGCCCGACTGACGCCCTCTCAGTTGCATCCAGTGTTCTACGGATCGTTCGACTGGCACAGCAGCGTACACAGCCATTGGATGCTGGTACATACGCTGCGAATTGTACCCGATATAGCCCTTCGGGATAGCATCGTTGCAGCTCTGGACCATTCATTTACGGCTGAGAAGCTTGCAGCGGAGGCCGCCTATTTCGACAGACCCGGAGGGGCGACGTTCGAGCGCACTTACGGTTGGGCTTGGCTTTTGAAGCTGGACGAGGAGTTGCTTCGGATGTCTCAGGATCCAGCCATGCCTCAGCACTTGGCAAGCCGCGCAGCCGAATGGCATCGGCATATGGCTCCCCTCTCACAAACCATCGTAGCCCGATGGAAAGCTTATCTTCCCAAGATGACCTACGCCGATCGAATCGGCACGCACTCCAACTCGGCTTTCGGTATGGCCTTTGCCTACGACTGGGCTGTAGCTGTAGGTGACAGTAGGTTTCAGGAAGCACTACGCCAAAAAGCGTTGGACGTCTTTGCTAATGACCGAGCCATACCGGCCGAATGGGAACCTAATGCCACGGACTTCTTCTCTCCCTCCTTGCAGGAAGCGGATCTGATGAGACGAGTCATGCCTGCCGATACTTATCGGCAATGGCTCAAGCATTTTTTTACGGCCGAGGGATTGGAACGCCTGTGTACGCCTCCCATCGTATCGGATCTGAACGATTATCACATAGTCCACTTGGTGGGACTTTCTTTCTCTCGGGCATGGTGTATGGGAGCCATAGCGAGGACTCTGCCGACGAACGACAGCATGGGCAAACGGCTGCGACAAGCAGCCAAGCTGCATTACGAAGAGGGCATGAAGCAGATATTCAACAGCAATTACGGTGGCGATCATTGGCTGGGTAGCTTTGCCACCTACGCCTATGAGGAGATAAAGTGGCTGACCGATCGGCCATAACGGAATGAGATATTCGTAAGAACGATGGAGATAGTTTTTTCGATCAAGTATCGAGCCGATTGGGGACAACGCCTCTGTATATCGGGTTCTTCGGCTGAATTGGGAAATTGGGACGAAGCACTTGCCTTGGAGCTGACAGCCACGGGCGAGGACAGATGGGTGGGACGTGTGATCATAGACGGCCGCCGCAAGGATATACAGTACTACTATCTGGTACGGGATGCTGACGGACACTCCGTTCGCAAGGAATGGAAGCGCATGCACCATCTGGTGTTGGATCATGGTTACAAACGGGTGTTGATGGACGATTACTGGATCGATCGACCGAAAAATGCACCTTTTTTCAGTTCTGCTTTTTACGATGTTTTCTTCCGCCATGAGGAGAAGCTGGAACGCGCCCCGAAACCAACGAAAGAGGGCGTCAAAGTCGTCATGCAGCTATATGCTCCATGCGTTCACCCTGACCAAAAGATTTATATGACGGGCAATAGCCCTGCTCTTGGCAACTGGTCTGTGCAGCAAGCCCGTGCCATGCACCATTTGGGAAAGGGCGAATGGTCTATCACGCTGGAGAAGGAGGAATTGCCCCCACTTTTGGAATATAAGTTTTTCATCGCCGGACAAGACGACTGCTCCGACATCCGTTGGGAAGAGGGCGAAAACAGATCTTACCGATTCGAAGAAACGGATGCCTACGGTGCCGTCTATTTGGCCGGTCTCTGTTTCCGCGAGGGTGACTATATGCCACGCTATGCCGGCACCGTCATCCCACTGTTCGGACTGCGTAGCCGCAAGGATTGGGGCATAGGAGACTTCGGCGCACTCCGCCGTATGGTGGATTGGGCGGCAATGACCGGCCAACGCATCATACAGCTCCTGCCCATCAACGACACCACTTACACACGCTCTTATCGCGACTCCTATCCGTATAATATAGTATCCGTCATTGCCATCCATCCTATCTATGCCGATTTGGATGCGCTACCACGACTGAAGGATAGTGCTCTGATGGCAAAAATGGAGAAGCAGGCCGAAGCACTGAGGGTGCTCGAGCAAACGGATTATCCGGCCGTGTTGGCTCTGAAGGAGGAATTTCTGCATGCCTTGTATCGACAGGAGGGGGCGAATGTGATGCGCAAGAAAGCTTTCCGCCAATTCGTCTCAGCAGCGGCCGATTGGTTGGATCCATATGCAGCTTTCTGCCATCTGCGTGATAAGTACGAGGGACTGCCGCTCCACCTGTGGCCTGAATATACGTGGGGAAAAAACCGAATCGAACGAATGGCGGTATCTCCCGAACTGAAAACGGAGACTAATTACTACCGCTTCGTACAGTTTTTACTCCACGAGCAGCTGCATGCCGTATCGGCCTATGCCGAAGAGAAAGGGATCCTGCTCAAAGGTGACATACCGATCGGAGTCAGCCCCAACAGTGTGGAGGTGTGGATGGAGCCGTCCCTGTTCGATACGGAACATGCAGCCGGATCTCCTCCGGATCAGTTCTCCGAGAATGGACAAAACTGGGGTTTCCCCATCTACCGATGGGACGTAATGAGCCAAAACGGCTTTGCCTGGTGGCGCAAGCGTTTCGAGAGCATGTCCGACTACTTCAAGGCTTTTCGCATAGACCATATATTGGGCTTTTTCCGAATATGGGAAATCCCTGTCAAGCATATTTCGGGCTTGCTGGGACATTTTAATCCGGCTATAGCCATGACCGAAAAGGAGATAAAGGAGTACGGCTTCCCGTTCGATGCCCGATTCTGCTCCCTTCCGCTCATTCATACGGATGACCTCAAGCCGATTTTCGGACGCTATGCAAGCGAAGTATGCTGTCGATACCTTCGTCCGTTCGATTCGGATTATTATACGCTGACGACGAAGAATTTCTATCAGACCGATATAGCGGCGTTAGACCCTGCAGCCGTTGTCGGAGGAGAGGACACGATCAGGGGTTTGATGCGTGTAGCCACGGAAGTATGCTTCGTTATCGACTCCGATAAGCCGGCAGCCTTTCACCCACGCATCCATTTCGAAAGATCCCTTCGCTATGCCCATCTGAGCTTGGAAGAAAAGAAAGCCTGGCAGCGTCTGTCGGACGACTATTTCTATAAGCGAAACGATGAACTGTGGAAGCAAGAGGCACTATCACGGCTGATACCGCTACTTTCCTCGACGGATATGCTCGTCTGTGTGGAGGATCTGGGGATGATCCCTGCTGCGGTGCCCACCGTAATGGAGCAGTTGCAACTGCTGTCCCTCGTTTTGGAAAGAATATCCAAGGAGCCGGGGCAGGACTTTGCCGATATGAGCCGACAGCCCTATTGCTCGGTATGTACCACGTCCACGCACGACATGGCACCCCTACGCCTTTGGTGGCAGGAGAACGAACCCCTTCGTCGGCATTACTATTCCATGATCCTCGGGGAAAAGGGTAGTGCGCCCGAGGCATGTACGCCGGAGACGGCTCACCGAATCCTTGGGCAGCACCTCCGCTCCTCATCCATGCTGGCCATTCTTCCGCTGGCCGACTGGCTGGCACTCTCCGGAGACTTGCAAGGAGCCGTCACACCCGAGGCCGAGCAGATCAACAAGCCGGAGATTTCCGACCACTACTGGCGTTATCGGATGCCCATTCCGATCGAAAGCCTTTCCGAAGACTATCGCGAGTTGAACGAATCGATAGCCTCCCTCATCCGCACTGCGGGGAGGGGATAATCGTCTGCCCATTGCTTTTGAGACCGGAAGCCACAGCCTTTGGGTATGAACATTGTACGACCTCGGTATGGAGCGAATTGGCTACTTTTGGGGGTGTCAAAAAGAAAGCATTAAGCAGATGAAACGGAAGACTCTCAACCTTGGCGGCCGGCTTTTCAGTCTGGAAAAACCCGTCGTAATGGGCATCATGAATATCACCCCCGATTCTTTTTACTCCGGCAGCCGCCTCTCAGGCGTGGACAGCGTACGGAGTCGGGCTCGCGAAATCGTGGAAGAAGGAGGGGCCCTGATCGACGTCGGCGCCTATTCCTCGCGCCCTAATGCCGATCACATATCGACTCAGGAGGAAATGGAGCGGCTGCGCCCGGCGCTGAAAATTTTGCGGGATGAGTTTTCGGACGTGCCCGTATCGGTGGATACCTTCCGTGCCGATGTGGCGAAGATGTGCGTAGAAGAGTACGGGGTGGCCATCGTCAATGACATTTCCGGCGGACAGCTCGACGGCGACATGTTCCGCACGGTGGCGGCTTTGCAAGTGCCCTATATCCTGATGCATATGCGGGGCACACCGGCTACGATGCAGAGCCTCACGGACTACGAGGACATTGCGGTGGATATACTGGATTACTTCGTGGAGCGCGTCGGGGAGCTGCGCGGATTGGGTCTGCACGACATTATCCTCGATCCGGGCTATGGCTTCAGCAAGACGCTGGAGCAGAATTACGAATTGCTATCGCGGCAGGAGGAGGCTTTCAGCGAGCTGGAGCTTCCCATTCTGGTCGGGATTTCGCGCAAGAGTATGATCTACAAACTGTTCGGCACCACTCCGGAGGAAGCGCTCAACGGTACCACGGCGCTCAATATGTACGGCGTCATGCATGGGGCGGACATCCTTCGGGTGCACGACGTACGGGAAGCGGTGGAAGTGTGCCGTATAGCGGATAAACTCGGCATCGTCAAATAGGAGCACTCTCTTTCTTGGAAACAAAAATTTTCACCACACACAAAAAAACATCTCGATCTCATGTTTCTCCAGTTTACCATCAAGGATATAATAGACATTCTGCTCGTGGCTTTATTCATCTATGCCATTTATACCACTTTCAAGCACTCGGGCAGTAAGGCTCTCTTCTCGGGGATTCTCACCTTCTTCGTCATCTGGATCATCGTATCGCAGATATTCCAGCTGCGTCTGATGGGAGCCATCCTCAATCAGTTCGTCAGCTTGGGGTTCTTCGTGCTGGTCATTCTTTTTCAGGGAGAGCTGCGCAAGATGCTCACGGCGATAGGCTCCACACGCCGATGGCGTTCGCTCAGGCGCCTTCTCAATAAGGAAAGGCGCGAGCAGGACTTGCAGGACGAACGCCGCATCATAGCCCCCCTGATGCTTGCCTGTATGAATATGGCTCGCAAGAAGACCGGTGCTCTCATCGCCATCCAGCAGGGAATAGACCTCACTCCGTTTGCCCATACGGGCGAGGTGTTCCGGGCAGAAGTAAATGCCCGACTGATCGAAAATATTTTCTTCAAGAACAGTCCGCTGCACGACGGTGCCATGGTCATTGCGGACAATAGCATCATTGCAGCCGGCTGTATCTTGCCGGTTGCATACAATACGGATCTGAACAAGGATTTGGGATTGCGGCACCGATCGGCTCTCGGCCTCTCGCAGGAGACGGATGCCAAGATCATCATTATCAGCGAAGAGAGAGGGCGGATTTCGTTTGCCTACCGCGGAGAGATTCATCAGGACATCACCACGGACGAGCTACAGCTCCTGCTCGAGGATTGATGAAGAGGAATCCCCTCAGAAGTGCAGGAAGACGTAGTACTGCAGTATCTCCATCAGCTGGCGGGACATACACAGCATGGCAAAGACAAAGCCGATAAGGCTAAGGGTCCAAAGCCGAATGGAATCGCCGGTATAGACTGCCGAGGGGTGGGCAGGGCATGAGGCTCCCAACCGACGGGAACGGGCATAGAGATAGACTCTATAGACAAAGTGCCCGACGATAAGTCCGACAGCGATACCCGGGATAATATCGGTAATGAAGTGTACTCCGATATAAATACGGCTATAGATGACGAGTGCGACGACGCCCCAGATCGTCCACGTGTAGAATTTATTCCGAAAAATGCGGCTCGTCAGCACTGCCAGCGATATATAATTCGTCGTATGCCCTGAGATAAATCCGTATTTTCCTCCTCGATAGCCGTAGACCGTCTTCACATAGTCGATAAAATCAGGGTGGTGCGAAGGGCGGAATCGTGCAAAGAAAGGCTTGAAAAAAGAAGAGGAGAGTTGGTCGCAGATGAGTACGCTCAGCAAGACTGCTCCTACGATGAAGAGGGCTTCTTTCGTCGGTTTCTTATAAAAAAGGAAGAACAGAAACACGATGGACATTACCACCCAAGTCCATTTAGCCGAGATCAAATAGAAGAAGCCGTCCAACAAAGGATGCTGTACTCCGTTCAGAGCCAAAAAGAGGTTTCTTTCTACTTCGAGAATGTATTCCAAAAACATATATGTAAGAGAGGTAAGTATCAGTCCACGGGAGAGACATGAATACGAGTGAGGACGGTCTGAGGAAGCCAGCCTTCCTTGCCATCAGCCAGTTCTATCGGGTACCAGCCGTCGATAGCCTCCCCTGTAATTCTAACACGCACGCCCTCATGAAGTTCAAAAAGGGTGGTGCCATCTTCGTCCGGAGAGCTCTTGACGTTGGCCACGGATGCCATCATGATGCAATAGCTATCGTCATGGAAATCAGCCTTGCGGCGGAAAGCGGCCAAATTGAGCAGGATACAAAAGAACAAACTGACCCAAGCAGCATAGAATCCCCCTCGCCGCAACTTCCGGCTTCCCCCTAACAGAAAAAGCAAAATACTACCGAGAAAAACAATAAAGCAGATAATCCCCGCTACTACGATTACACCCGACGAGACAGAATAGCAAAGACGTCGCCAGAGCTTGGCAGCGATACTCTCACTATCCGGTATCTTATCAAAGGCTTTGAGTCTGGCCATTTCCAGATTGACGCGTATATCCTTGTCATTCGGAGCCAGTCGGTAAGCGCGCTCGAACATGAGGATGGAAAGAGCCACCTCGCCACTCTTGTAATAGCAGCAACCGAGGTTGTAAAGCAACGACGCATCGGGCCGGTCTGTCTCGCGCAGGATTCGTTCGTATGCAGCAGCTGCTCGCCCATATTGCTTGGCATCGAACAAGCGGCGGATCTCCTCGGCGGATAAAATCTTTTCTACTGTCGAAGAATTGGCAGCCGATACCGTCTCGTCTTCCGACACAGCGATCGAGGAAGAATCCACAGGCAAGAATACCGATCGGCGAACGGAGGTGTCCGGATCTTGTGCCTGTAAGGACAGCATGGAGCCGATCGACACAAAAAGGATCAAGGATAAAACCGCAATATGGCGTAGTACAGGCGTTCTCATCTTTTCAAGGTTTTAGTGCTGTCAATCTGCTCGATTATACTGCAAACCCGTTCATATACGGAGTCCATCGCTGCGTGCTCATTGCTCTCGGGAGCATATCGGGCAAATTCGCAAGTCTCGATCAGCTGCATAAGCTCCCCGATAAGAGCTTCGGACACATGACCGGCTTGCGCAAGCCGGTCGGCTACATTATCCTTATTCAATTCCGACACGGCTATTCCCAGCTTATCACCCCAATAGCCCCAAATGGCTCTGAGCACTTCTTCGTAGAAGAGATCGCCCCGTCCGCTCTGTTTATATTCGGCTGCTTGTCGCAGACGTTTGACGGCAACTTTGTTAGCCTTGCGCCATCGCATACCGGCTTCGTCGGCTATCATCTTCATCCTTCGACGATAGAGGAAAAGCAGCACTAACGCAGCCACAAGCAAGAATAGATAGATACTCCAATAAGCAGCCGAAAAAGCAAAGAAAGAAGGCGAAGAAGAAGTTGTAAGGGGCTTCAAGTAACGAATATCCTGCCCCAACATCTTGACCGCATCAGATCCTGAGCCACTCATCGTAGCACTCTCACCTTTTCCCTTCGCTACCTGTATGGTGAATTCCTGCGTGGAAGCCGTTTTGTAAGAACGGGATACAGGGTCGAAATAAGGTATGCTTATGGCCGGTATGGTAAACTTCCCCGTCTGACGAGGTACCACATAATACTCGATCGTACGCTGTCCATCGGCTCCCGATGCACTTACGCGAAGGCTGCTCTCAGCCTTGGAGTCGTATTGCTCGAAGCTGTCGGGGAATCTCACTTTAGGATCTCCCATCAGCTTGATATTGCCGCTTCCGTTAATGACGAGCTTGAGTGTAAGGGCTTCGTTTGTTTTGGCCTGACGGTTATTGAAAGAAGCTGAGATCCGATAATTACCGACGGCACCATCGAATCCTTGGGGTTTCGGTTCCGGCAAGGGAGCGACATCTATTGTGACCGGATTGGTGGTCAGAGTCCTCCGCACATTCTCATACGGCTGGAGAACAAAGAAGTCATCTATGTCGTCTATCTCCCGTCGTACCGCTACCACGACACGGAAGTTACCCGATGGGATAATCAGCTTGCCGCTTTTTTGAGGGAAGAGCAGCGACTGCTTGAGAACGGCTGTCTGATAGTTCCGCCCTTCATAGCTTTCAAGGCTGTATTGCTTCTCTGCATTGTCCTCCACATCCTGTGATATAAACCCTTCGTATTCGGGGAATTTGACCTGCTCGAACTGCAAATTGGGATGGAGAGTGTAGAGCTTATAAGTGACGAGGATGGCTTCCTGTTCGTACACTTTGGTCTTATTGATGATGGTTCGGACAAACAAACTACCGGCATCGACCCGTGAGGAAGAAGAGGACTTAGTATTTTTCGATGATTTCTTGTCGGCCGGAAGTACCTTGATGGATACCTGCTTGGTCTTATAATCTCGGTCATTGGCACGGATGGAAGCCGGCCCGATCTGAAAGGTGCCGACCGACTTGGGCATCAGCGTGTACGTATAAGTGATGCTTCGAGACGAAGTGGTCTTGCCATTGGAAATGGAACTGAATGAGCTTCTAGCGGTAGCCGGGCCAAAAAGGACTTCGAAGTCGCTCATGGCAGGAGCTTTGAACTCCGCTCCATTAGCATCTTTGAGGGTAAAACTCACTCTGAATTGCTCCCCCATCGCCACACTTGCAGGGGCCTGAACCGTGAAAGACACCTGTGCATGGGTCCACCAAGAGAGACACAAGAAAAGGCTTGCCAGTATATATCGCACCTTAATCATCGTATAGTCCGTGATTATTGAGATCTGTTTTCTTTCTTAATGCCGGCATTATAAAAACTATCAGAAGGTTTCAACCGGTAGCTATTTTGTTTTCAGCAGGTTGCTAAAATACATATTCCTTTCGGGAGCTGTGGGAATAATAGCATCGAAACGACCAACGAGACAAAGAAACGGGCTACCACTGCTTGGTGGAATTACCCTTTTGCTGCTTCATGCGCTGCTTACGCATCTGCTCTACTTTTTCGCGCGTTTTCTCCTCATCCTGCTCGTAGGCTTTCAATATCTTTTCAGCACTTTCACGACTCATCTCGTTCTGCCGTGACTGCTGATCCTTTTGCGTATTGTCCTGCTTGGACGGTTGAGGTTGCTGCTGTCCGCCTTGGTTATTGTTATTCGGATTGTTCTGCGGCTGGTTTTTGTCTTGATTATTCTCCTTATTCTGATCCTGATTGTCCCCGCCCCCTTGCTGTCGTTGCTGCTCGAGCAGCTTCATAGCCAAAGCCAGATTGTAGCGAGTCTCCTCATCGGTCGGATTCATTCGGAGCGAATGCTTATAAGCCTCTACACTCTGGCGATAGTCTTTCTTCTTCATAAAGGAGTTGCCGAGATTGTGCATCAGTTCGGCCCTGCGCTTAGGCGTCAATGTCGGATCTTGCACAAGAGCAGCATAGTTTTGGAGTGCTTCGTCCGTGCGACCTTGTGCATACTGCGTACCGGCTAACCCGAATCGTGCCTCGGTGAAAGTGCTATCCTTGGAGAGAGCTTTGCGATATGCAACTTCCGCATTGGCATATTGACGGTTTCGATATACCTGTCGAGCCCGACGTACTTCTTCTCGCATGTTCTGCGCCAAGAGGCTCGACGAAGCAAGAAGTATGAAGAGAGTTATGAAGGCGGCGTATGCCCATGAATGTCTCATCTGTCAAACAATTTGATCCTACTGAAGAACCTGCTCTTCCGTTCTTGAATCAGGAACTCCAACAATAAACATATCAAAGCTGCAAATCCGAACCATCCGTACACTTCGCGATAGCCCGATGAAGACGAAGAAGAGAGGACAGCTTTGGGGAGCTTGTCCAACTGACTCTCTACAGCCCGTACCAGGGCAGAGGCACTCTGCCCGGAAAAGAAAGTACCATCTCCTGCGGAAGCAATGTCACGGCACATCTTTTCGTCGAATTTGGTAACGACAGGATTGCCCGTTTCGTCTTTGAGGTATCCCCCGTCAATAGGTATAGGCGCACCCAAGGCTGTTCCAAGACCGATAACATTGACCCGGATGCCTGCTTCACGAGCTTGCTGTGCTGCTTCGATGGCATTTCCCTCGTGATTTTCTCCATCCGTCAAGATGATGATCGTCTTGCCGATCTCTTTATTATCGGAAAAAGATTTTGAGGCAAGTTCGATAGCCGCTCCGATAGCCGTTCCCTGAGCTGTAACCATGTTGGGACTTATGTCCGCAAGAAACTGTCTGGCAGCAGACAAATCCGTAGTAATCGGTATTTGCGTATAAGCATTACCTGCGAAAACAACCAATCCGACCTTGTCGTTCTGCATACCATCAAAGAGTTTTCCCAATACTTGCTTGGCAAAACTCAAACGATCGGGCTTGACATCCTCGCAGAGCATGGAGTTGGAAATATCCAAGCAAATCATAGCCTCGATGCCTTTCTCCTCTTTAGGCACATCCACACGAATACTTATTTGGGGGCGAGCAAGCATCCCGATCAAGAAAACGATGGCAAGAAGAAGAAATCCGTTGCGCCAGATCCGCCGTTTGGTACTTGCCTCCGGTTTGAGGGCCTTCAGCAACGGAAGTTCGGCAAACCGTCTTTCTTGTGCCCGTCTCTTGCGATAAGCATAGAAGCCTACCCCCACAAGCAATGGAAGCAGCAACAGCAAGTATAAGTATTCCGGCGAATAAAATCTGAACATGGGAATCTCTTTACGGGTTGGAACGAAGAAGCGTATTGCGAAGTAAAAACTCTGTCAGCAGCAAAAGAAAAGCAATGAGGGCATAGACGAAATATTTTTCCTCATAAGCCTTGAAGCTCTTGGTCATAAGTCTCGTCTTCTCGAGCTTATCGATTTCCTTGTAAATTTCATCCAACGTCTTATTATCGACTGCCCTGAAATATTTTCCACCCGACACCTCGGCAATTCCGTCCAATGTCGGCTCATCGATATCCACAGGTACATTCTGAATCCGAACTCCGAATTCCGTCTGAATGGGGAAAGGAGCCTCTCCTCGTGTGCCTACACCGACTGTGTACACACGAATACCGAACGTTTTGGCAATATCGGCTGCCATACGGGGAGTGATATCACCCATATTGTTCGATCCGTCCGTCAGCAGAATAACTACACGACTCTTGGCTTTGCTGTCCTTCAGTCGATTGACGGCCGTAGCCAGTCCCATGCCGATAGCCGTACCATCATCCAGAACACCCATCTGCAAGTCCTGTACCATATTGAGCAGTACGGCATGGTCGGTAGTCAATGGACATTGAGTAAAGCTCTCTCCGGCGAATGTAACCATCCCGATATTGTCGTTCGGACGATTGTTGATAAAGGAAATCGCTACATCTTTGGCTGCCTCCAAGCGATTCGGCTTGAAGTCCATGGCCTGCATACTACCCGAGACATCCATGGCCAACATAATATCTATTCCCTCGATCGAATCTTTCTGCCAGCTATTGGTATTCTGTGGGCGAGCCAGAGCAATAATGAGAAAGCCTACTGAAAGAACTCTCAATATCGGCAACGAATGGCGCAAATAGACCCTTAATCCTCGGCGACCTCCTTCGAAAGGCTTCAATGAAGATATGGTCATCGTTGCCGAAGTCTTACGAGCTTGCAGAATATACCAGGCCGCCATCAAAGGCAACAGGATCAGTAGCCAAAGCAGTTCAGGATATGCAAACGTCATGACTCCCAGATATTATGCACTTCATCGAGGAAGGCGCGAGCATCTCGAATAGCTTCCGCATCCTCTCCATGCATCGGCTTATACTTGGCAAACTTGGCCAGGTCGGCCGTTTGCAATATTCCACGTAGCAGCAGTCTTTCTTTTTCAGGAAGTTCGATCCGCTGGAGGGCTTGTAATATCTCACTGCTGGTCATCTCCCTGGCATCTATTCCGCGAGTTTCGGCAATATAGCTCCGAAGCAAATCTGTCAATTCCGTAAAGTATTCCTTATACAAACCGGCCTCCACCAGTTTTTTTGCACGCAATGTTTCCAAGGCTGCAATAGCTCGGTCATAAGCAGGAATAGCCGGAGTATCAGGAATCACCACAGGACGGCGAGCTTGGTGCTCCTTGTATCTCTTATAAAAGAGGTAAGACAATACAGCCAAAAAGGCTGCAAGTATGATCCACGTAAGGGGATGGCGAAGCATGATATTGAAAATATCGCTCCACGTATAAGGCACGCCCCACGGCTCCTTGATGTCATAAATAGAATCCGGTTGGGAAAGATCGACCTCCGGCATTGTAACTTTCAGGAAAAGACTTTTGGACATAACCTGGTCCCGACCATCCGTGACAATAAAAGGAGGAATCTCCAGCAGGGTTGAATCGAATGAGGTAATCACCATCTTGGCTTTTATCTCCACGACCGGGTCTTTCACTACAACCGTGTCAGTAATACCGAATGCCAAAATTTCGATCCGGCTCATAGTCGAATCAGTCGGTATTTGCAGATGTGTACTTGCCAAGTCGGCTGTGCGGATAGTAATATCTATGACTGCCTGCTCACCTATTTGCATCTCTGCACGATCCAGTTTGCCGGTGATAGAAAGCTCTTGCGCTTTCAGCAGGGAAGAGGCAAAGAGCATGCAAAAAGCAGAAAGGACAAAGCGGCGAATGGCAAGAGAGTGTCTCATGAGCGTTTTTTTAATAAGATGAGAAGCTGCTGCACGAAATCCTGCCCCGTACGTATCTCGGTAGCATCTACACCACACCGTTTGAGCAAAACGGCAAGTGCTGCTTGCCTCTGCTCATAGGCATACGCATACGCTTTCCGAACGGAGCCATCAGCAGTATCTACCCAATGAGTCTGCCCTGTCTCTGCATCGCGAAAGCGCATCAACCCTACATTCGGCAGATCGGCCTCTCGCCGATCGAATATCCTGATGGCTACAATATCATGCTTACGAGCAGACATCAGCAAGGTCTTTTCATAGGAATCCTCCTCTGACTGAAAATCGGAAATCAGGAATGCCGTACACCGCTTCTTCACCAAGCGAGTCAGATAAGAGAGTGGAACCGAAAGATCCGTGGCTCTGCTCTGCGGACGAAACTCCAATAGCTCCCTGATTATATACAGGATATGCTTCTTTCCTTTGGCGGGTGGCACATACTTTTCGATCCTGTCCGTAAAGAAAAGGACTCCGATCTTGTCATTATTTTGGATAGCGGAAAAGGCCAATGTAGCTGCCACTTCAGCCGTCAGCTCTCGCTTAGTCTCTACCTCCGTACCGAAAGACAACGAACCGGACATATCGACCATTAGCATGACCGTTAGCTCACGCTCCTCCTCGAAGACTTTCACATAGGGACGTGCATAACGTGCCGTCACATTCCAGTCGATGTCGCGCACATCATCCCCTACGGCATACTCGCGCACCTCGCTGAACGCCATACCGCGTCCTCTGAATGCGGAATGATACTGTCCGGCAAAGATTTGTCGCGAAAGGCCTCGTGCTTTGATTTCGATCCGTCGAACTTTCTTAAGTAGGTCGCTTGTCTGCACTTATCTCTGATTAAGGGACTTCTACTTTGTTCAGAATTTCATTGACGACAGCGTCCGGAGTCAGGCTATTGGCCTCTGCCTCATAGCTCAGCCCTATACGGTGACGCATCACGTCGTGACATACGGCACGTACATCCTCCGGAATCACATAACCTCTATGCTTGATAAAAGCGTATGCACGTGCAGCCAACGCCAAATTGATCGAAGCTCGGGGCGAAGCTCCGAAGCTGATCATATCTTTCAAATCGTTCAACCCGAATTGTTCGGGATAGCGTGTGGCAAAAACTATATCGACAATGTAGTGTTCGATCTTTTCATCCAGATACACCTGCCTTACTACTCGGCGTGCTTCCAATATTTCCTCCGTAGAGATCACGGGACGAATTTCAGCTGACCGGCCACCGATATTCTGACGAATGATCTGCATTTCCTCCTTCTTTTGGGGATAGTCTATCAGTACCTTCATCATGAATCGGTCTACCTGTGCTTCCGGCAGTTGATAAGTACCCTCCTGCTCGATAGGATTCTGGGTAGCCATTACGAGGAAAGGCTCTGGGAGCTTGAAGGTCGTTTCACCAATGGTAACCTGTCTCTCCTGCATCGCTTCGAGCAGAGCACTCTGCACTTTGGCCGGAGCACGGTTGATCTCATCGGCCAAAATAAAGTTTGCAAAAATAGGACCTTGCTTTACTTGAAACTCCTCCCGCTTCTGGCTGTAAATCATGGTACCTACCACGTCAGCAGGCAAGAGGTCCGGCGTAAACTGTATACGGTTGTATTTGGCACTGATCAGTCCGGCCAGAGTTTTGATAGCCAAAGTCTTGGCCAATCCCGGAACACCCTCAAGCAGGATATGTCCATCGGCCAACAGCCCGATCAAAAGCGACTCCACCAAATGGTTCTGCCCGACGATATTCTGCGCCATACCGCGCGTGATGAGATTCACAAATGAGCTTTTCTGCTCAATAAGCTCTGTAAGAGCCTTGATGTCAATGGTTTCACTCATTGGTTTTCTATATCTTTTCTTGCTAAATTCTAATGAAGACTATGCACGTCATCTCATGTTGGGATAGACACATAGTATCCGGCAGGGTTTAAGTTCGAAGTTCAGCCTACGGCCAGCATTCGCTCGATCGAGAGCAAAGCCTTCTCTCTGATTTCGGCAGGCACTTTCACCTCATAACGGTTGTGGCGGAGAGCTTCCAACACCTCCCACAAACCTGTTTGTTTCATATGGAAACAGCGGTTGTCGGGTTGAATGGCAATAAACGTTTTACCCGGATTTTCTTTCCGCAACACGTGCAGCGTCTCCGGCTCCGTAGCAATAACAAACATTTTTTTGTCAGACACCCGAGCATGATTAAGAATACCGGCCGTGGAATACATAAAGCAGCGACTGCTACTCAGCACTCGTGGCGAATGAGAACCCTCGCTCTCCGGATGAATGAGAATATCAGCATCGGGATACAGCTCCAAAGCCTCTAAGATGGATTCTTCCGTAATCCGCTCATGCACGAAACACGAAGCATCCCAAAGCTCCATCTCCCGTCCTGTCTTCCGCGAGATATAAGCTCCCAGATTTCGATCCGGTCCAAAGAGAATTTTTCTGTCTCGAGGCAAGCTCTCCACCACCTTGAGTGCATTGCTGCTTGTACAGCAGTAGTCCGTCCATGCCTTTACCTCGGCAGTCGTATTGACATAGCTGACAATGAGTCCATCCGGGTTCTGCTCCTTCCAGCGGCGCAAGCCTTCGGCAGAGGCACCTTCGGCCAAAGAACAACCGGCATATTTCGTGGGAGTGAGGATAGTCTTCTGTGGCGAAATAATCGAAGCTGTTTCGGCCATGAAGTGGACTCCGCAAAAGAGTATCGTATCCGCCTCCGTATCGGCAGCCTGACGGGACAGACCAAGAGAATCCCCGATATAATCGGCAATGTCCTGCACCTCAGGGCGCGCATAGTAGTGTGCCAAAATAATGGCATTCCGTTCTTTCTTGAGAAGCTCTATCTCTTTAAGAATATCCTTTGTTTGCATACAAAAACCAACTTAAAGCTTACTGAGTAAGGAGGAAATTCATGCTGATGTCCATGGCCGTAACGCTATGGGTCAAAGCACCTACGCTGATGTAATCCACACCCGTTTCTGCCACACTTCTCAGCCGTTCGAGTGTCATATTGCCGCTGGCTTCTGTCCTGGCACGTCCGGCAATCAGCCCCACCGCTTCACGCATGGTATCATTGTCCATATTGTCCAGCATGATTATGTCTGCACCATAGCGTACTGCTTCTTCGACCTCAGCCAGGTTGGATGTCTCCACTTCCAACTTGATAGAAAGCGGGAGTGCTCTTCTGGCTGCTTCGATGGCTTGGGGTATTCCTCCGGCGACCTTGATGTGATTGTCCTTGAGCATAATCATATCATAGAGGCCCATGCGATGGTTATGTCCACCGCCATGGCGAACGGCCATCTTATCCGTTATTCGCATACCGGGTGCCGTCTTGCGAGTATCCAAAAGCCTTACGGCCGTACCTTTCAATGCCTCGGCATAGCGAGCGGTCATAGTGGCAATACCACTCATTCTTTGCAAAAAATTAAGCGCCAATCGTTCGGCTTGTAACAAAGCCCGGTAACTGCCTTCCACACGCAGGATTACTTGACCGCGCTTTACGGGATCGCCATCCGACACATATGGAGTCCATGTCAGGGCTTCGAATCGCTCGAAGACACGGCGGGCAACTTCCATTCCGGATATGATGCCATCGGCCTTCATTACCATTGTGGCTGCAGCACCTTCCGATTGAGGGATAATGGCATTGGAAGAAATATCTCCATCGGCAATGTCCTCTGCTATTGCCAGATCGATCAATTTCTCCAAAAGCATTTCTTCATGAGTCATAACTTAAAAGTGATGAGGGTATTACGCATTTTTATTTGATATGTCTTGCTCTGCCGGCAAGGATGTAGGAGGAGTGCTTGCGATAGGCCTCGCTCGTATCGGGATAGTCTTCCCGATAATGCCCTCCTCTACTTTCTCGGCGAGCTATCGCCCCCCGAACGATAAGCTGACCCACTGACAGCAGCTGCTCGGCAAAACAAGCATAAAGATCTTCTGTTCCGAGTAGTTTCCACCTAAGTTCTTCTATCTTCCGATCCACGGACAGAAGACCTTCTTCGTTGCGAATGATACCGACATAATCGGTCATCAGGCGGGACAACTGCTCTTTTACCTTATGATAGAGCGATGCATCTTTCGGCTCAGGATAGACAGCCATGCTCGACACCATTGTCGAATGGCCGATCGAATCCGAGGCAATCGTATCAGCCACGACACGATGACCGAACACAAGGCATTCGATCAGAGAATTGGAGGCCAACCTGTTTGCCCCCATTATTCCGGTAGAAGCCACCTCTCCCACGGCATATAGATGAGGTACGGCCGTACAGCCATTCAGATCCGTACTAACCCCTCCCACCGTGTAGTGTGCCGCCGGAGCCACAGGGATACGGTCAGTAAGATCAAGCCCCAACTCTGCACAGCGAGCACATATCGTGGGGAAACGTTTGCGAATATGATCCGGATCCAGATGTCGCAGATCGAGATAGACGTATTCGTCTCCCAAACGTCGCATCTCCAAGAAGATCCGCCGTGCCACTACATCACGAGGTGCCAATTCGGCCAATTCGTGGACGCCTTGCATGAAGCGTTCATCCCTACTATTATATAGATGCGCCCCTTCTCCCCGTACGGCCTCACTGATTAGGAAGGCTTCTCCTTTCGGATTGTACAGAGCTGTGGGATGAAATTGGACAAACTCCATGTCGCGCACCTCGCAGCCGGCATGATAGCAGAGGGCAATCCCATCTCCGAGGGTACCCTGCGGATTGGTAGATCTTCGATAGATGGCAGCCGATCCCCCGGTGGCCATCACCGTATGCTTGCCATAGAAAACGACTTCACGCCCATCTTCCCAATCCCATGTACGTACGCCACGGCAACCGAGGTCGTCTATCAGCAATTCGACCGCTTGGTGATTGACAAATATCTCTATCGCAGAAGTTTGCAGCACACTATCGATCATAAAGCTCGTGAGCATCCTACCGGTGGAATCACCTCCTGCATGCAGAATCCGCTTGTGGTGGTGTCCACCTTCAAGCCCCAAAGCCAATAGGCCATCGGCTTCCGTATCGAAACGCATCCCCCAACGGATCAACTCGTCGATCCGCTCCGGAGCCTCTTCGGCAAGCACCCTTACGGCATCGTCCTCACAAAGCCCCCGACCGGCTTCGACCGTATCGTTATAGTGGTTGTCCGGTGCATCGTCAGCAGCCGTAACCGCTGCGACTCCCCCTTGTGCAAAGTACGAATTACTCTCATGGATGTCAGCTTTGGTTATCAGAGCTACCCGACCATGCTTCGAAGCCTTGAAAGCCTTTTCAAATGATTGCATTTCGGAGATTATACTCAAAGATAAAGAATGCACTCAAAACTATGATTGATAATCAGGCACTTACATTTTGATGCGGTTGCCTTGACTGAGAGTAAGCTAAAGGTCCAAAGGTGGAAGCGATTAATACAATTACGAATAAAAAAAGAAGAAGCTCCCCGAATTATTTTCGGGGAGCCTGTTCTTAATGTTTTCACAACGGAATAAAATCCTTGTTGGGAAATGCTTCAAATTTAGTTATGCAAACTTAGTGCAAATAATTGACTTGACAAAATGTGATCCAAACCATAGTTTTATTTATTTTTGTGTGAAAAACTTTTTCATGGTTTTTTATTCCAACATTACAAAGAAACATTAAAAGGTCTGTAAACACCTATATCACAATGAAAAAAATTCTTGGATTAGACCTCGGGACGACATCTATCGGATCGGCTTACGTATTAGAAGCAGAAAAATCTGCGGAGCAAACGAAAATAGTCTATCTGGGCACACGAATCATCCTTTCATCGGCAGATGCTGAAAATTTCAGCAAAGGATTATCTTGCTCACCAACAACAGACCGCACATTCAAACGCTCCATGCGCCGAAGACTTCAACGGTATAAACAGCGTCGTTCAAGTTTGATACAGCAATTCAAAAAAATCGGGATAATAACAAATACCGAGCAGATAATTCGGGAGCCCATCTCAGAGACCCACGAGCTTCTGAGAATACGTTCCAAAGCGGTATCGGAGCGGGTTTCACTTGAAGAGTTTGCCCGTATTCTCTTGACGATTAATAAACGCAGAGGGTACAAAAGCAATAGAAAAACAAGTAAGAGTACAGAAGAAGATGGTAAGCTTGTCGATGCTATGGCTGTAACTAAAGAGCTTATAAAGCTCAAGAAGACTCCCGGACAGTATATGTTCGAACGATTTAAGCGGGGCAAATATGCTGAAATAGACTTTTATCCTTTCGATCTTATCAATGAGCTAAAGCAAATCTGGGAAGTACAAGGACAAAAATATCCGGACGTCCTTACAGAAGACCTACTAAGCTCACTGTTAAAGCAAAAGACGGGAAAGGCAAAAGAACTCATATACTCCAAATCAGACCTTAATCCGGCTGAAGTACCAATCGATTATCAGAAAGGGAAAAAACTACGCAAAACCATTCTCAACAAATATTTTGCATACGAAAGTCGAAGCCTTGCTGCCACAAATATCATTCCTGTAGAGCAAGTAATAACCGCGATAGTAGCCATCTGCAAACAAATCAACAATAGCAGTGGCTATTTAGGAGCCATTGGGGATCGTAGTCGGGTATTGTATGCGAATAACCAGACTATTGGACAGTATTTATATGAAAGAATAAAAGCTAACCCGCATGACAGGATCAGGGGAGAAGTTTTTTATCGGCAAGACTATCTTGATGAATTCGATCGTATATGGGAATGCCAACAAAACTATTATCCGACAATATTGACCAACGATCGCAAACAGTTTATACGCAATCGAATCATTTTTTATCAAAGACCGCTCAAATCGAAAAAGTCGGAATTGGCATTCTGTGAATTCGAATTACGGGAAGTAGAACACAATGGCAAGAAATATACTGAAGGATTGCATGTCGCACCGAAGTCTTCTCCTGTTTTCCAGCACTTCAGATTATGGCAAAGATTGGGACAGATAGAAGTGTCCCCTCTTAGAAAATGGAACAAACAGAGTAACGAGTTATTTGAACAACAAAATGATACAGACCAAGAGAGAATACTCAACACAGAAGCTAAACAAAAATTATTCAGCTACCTGAATCTTCTGGATCACCTTACAGATAATGAGATTCTGAATATCCTCGGCTATAGTCCGGATAAGTGGAAAATCAATTTCCGTGAGATCATCGGTAATAGGACGAATAATTCGATGATGAAAGCTTTCTTCAACATGAAAGAAATGACTGATGGAGAACAAATCGATTGGGAAAAAAATCTGACAAAGATCACCAATGGACAGAGCTTGATATCTCCGGAACAAATCGTAGACATTATTCGCCAATTCTTTGAACGTGAAGGAATAACGACTTCGCTTTTATATTTCGACCCCACAACTGATAACTTCCGTGAGCAATCCCACCATAGTTTATGGCATTTACTCTACTCTTATGAAGACGACAACTCTCCGACAGGAACCACATCTCTTTGTAAGACTTTAGCTAAGCGCTATGGTATTCCTCATGAGTTATGTCCACTCTTAGCATCTTTGACTTTCGAGCCACAGTATGGATCTCTCAGCACCAAAGCTATGCGCAAGATACTCCCTTTCATGCAAGAAAATGGATATGACAAAGCATGCGAATTGGCCGGCTATAGACATAGTGCATGGACGACAAAGGAGGAGAATACTGAACGTACGCTGAAAAACAGCCTACCCCTCCTTCGCAAGGGCTCTCTTCGCAATCCTGTTGTTGAGAAAATCCTCAACCAAATGACACACGTCATCAATACGCATATTTCTGAATACGGCAATCCGGATGAAATTCGCATTGAAATGGCTCGCGACATGCAAGCCAATAGCAAACAGCGAAAAGCGATGACTACAGCCATCGCTGAGGCAACCAAAAGGAATACACAATTTATTGAAGAAATACAGAAAGAATTTGGATTCAATCCTTCTAAAAATGACCTGATCAAGTACAAGCTATGGAAAGAGTTAGCACCATTGGGAAGTAAGACTCTCTATTCGAATACATATATCCCCAAAGAGGAACTATTTACCGCCAAATTCGAAATAGAGCACATTATCCCGAGAGCGCTTTTCTATGACGACAGCTTCTCCAACAAAACGTTGGAGTTGAATTCTGTTAATAAGCTAAAAGGGAATAAAACGGCTCTGGATTATATGGATACGCTTAGCCAAGAACAGGCCAATGACTATGTAATACGGGTAGAAGAATTAAAAAAGATCGGAGCCATCACGCAAGCCAAGTATAAAAAACTCCTTATACGAGAAAAGGATTTGGGGGATGATTTTACCAATAGAGATCTTACTAACACTCGCTACATCATCCGACATGCTGCCGACATGCTTCTGCAGGTCACTCCTTCGATTGTACACACCAATGGCAGTATCACTGCCATACTTCGTAGGGATTGGGGGTTGCTCGATATTTTGAAAGAGCTGAATCTGCCGACATACGAGTCTATTGATCGCAAGATTTCTGATCCGAAAGAAAAACTGACTGAAAGTGTCGAGCGAAAAGACGGACAAGCCATTAAAATGATCAAAGATTGGAGCAAACGCGATGACCATCGACATCATGCTATGGACGCCCTCATCACGGCATTGACCACCAGAAAGCATGTACAGTATCTAAACGGGAATAGTGGTGCAGAGGAGACTGATAAACAGCAAAAGCTCACACAATTAAAAGCCCTTAGAAAACAATTAATTGGATCGGACGGTCATTTCATCCCTCCCATGCACGACATCCGAGTACAGGCTAAAGAAGCCCTATCACGAGTAATTATTTCCACAAAAGCCAAAGGAAAAGTTACAACGCCTAATACCAATATTATCTGCAGTCGAGACAAAACAACGGGACGCAAAATCCATGTCAGACAAATAACCCTAACCCCTCGTGGAGCCTTACATTTGGAGACTAAATACGGTAGCAATCGCTATTATCAAGAGAGAGAGATTCCTATCGGCTCAAAACTCACAGAGGAGGAAATCCGCTTAGTTAGTTCTCCAAAGATTAGATCCATGCTGTCGGAAAGATTACAGGTATTCGACAATGACCCCAAATCTGCCTTTACCGGTCGTAATTCCTTAGATAAAAAGCCTCTTGAAGACAAGAATAAGAAGCTCCTATACGCAGAAAAAAAAGTAAAACAAACAATTTTAGAAAATCGATATGTAACACGTAAGCAGATCGACAAAGACCTGAAACTAGATAAAGTAATAGATGTGGGGATCAAACGCATCTTGGAACAAAGACTCCTACAATATGGGGGGAAACCGGAAAAAGCATTCTCTGACTTAGAAAATAATCCGATCTGGCTGAATGAAAAAAAGGGTATCGCAATCAAATCCGTCCGCATCAGAGGGAAAAATAATGCCATTCCGATCCACCAAACTGATACCTGTCCGATTGACTACGTAGCCAATGACAATAACCACCATTTGGCTGTATATGTACTGCCCGATGGCTCTATAGAAGACGATATCGTCACCTTCTTCGATGCGGTAGAGCGGTCTCGCCAAGGACTTCCTATCGTTGATAAAAATAAGAACCAGTCTCTGGGTTGGAAGTTTCTTTTCAGTATCAAACAGAACGAATACTTTCTATTACCTCAGCAAGCAGAGAAAATAGATATCGATACAGGTGAAATATCCATGCAGACAACCTTTTCCCCTAAAGATCTTAGCCCTGAATATATTATGAATCCGGATAATTATGCTGAGCTTGCCACCCACATTTTTAGAGTTCAAGCCATTTCTAAAACTCGGCAAAAATCTGGAGATGTACGAATATATTTATTCAAACAACAATACATCTCAGGGAGTCAAAAGGATTCATTACATCTCAAAGGGATAACCTATCGTCAAATTAGTTCAGCCAAAGACTTGGCAGAATTGGTTAAAATTCGCGTAAATCATTTAGGGCGAATCGTTGCTGTAGGAGAAAAGTAAAAGATTTTGGCAATGATCAAACGAACGCTTTATTTTGGCTCACCAGCCTATCTCAGCCTAAAGCTCGGGCAACTTGAGATAAGACTACCGGAGGTTGAACTGACCGACAGTCTGCCTGCGCATATCAAAAAAGCCGGTCGCCAATCAATTCCGATAGAAGACTTGGGCATCGTTGTATTGGATCATAAACAGATCACCATAACCCAAGCCTTATTGTCTGCTCTGATCCAAAACGGCTGTGCCATCATTAGTTGCGATGACTCCCACCATCCTACAGGGATGCTGCTGTCCTTTCTCGGACACTCGGAATTAGGCGAACGTGTACATGATCAGATAGGAGCCTCCCTGCCTTTAAAGAAGCAAATGTGGCAACAAACTATTCGAGCTAAGATTGCCAATCAGGCTGTTGCTCTCAGCCACACCACCAAGCAGCCCCATCCAAATATGCATGCTTGGATAGATCTGGTAAAATCCGGAGATGCTAATAATATCGAGGCGCGTGCAGCCGCATATTACTGGACTAATATTTTCCCAGAACTCCCTTCTTTCAAAAGAGACAGAGAGGGTGATTGGACAAATAAGCTGCTCAACTACGGATATGCCATCGTCAGGGCTATGGCTGCAAGAGCGATTACAGCTGCAGGACTATTACCTTCTGTCGGGATTTTTCATCACAACAAATACAATCACTTCTGTTTAGCGGATGACCTGATGGAGCCTTACCGTCCCTATGTGGATATTTTGGTTTATCGGTTAATTCAAAAAGACATAAAAAATCCACCACTCAGTTTGTCGTCCGAGCATAAAAGAGAGCTTCTGAGTTTACCTGTTATGGATACCATCATCGATGGCAGAACTCATCCCATGAGCATCGCCATGCACCATAGTGCTACATCCCTATATCTATGCTTCGCCGGCAAAGAGCGAAGAATACTCTATCCTCATATGTGATGAGTCAATACATATCCAGATATTCAGCCTATAGAAGTATGTGGGTAATGGTATTCTTCGATCTACCTACGGATACTGCAGCCGACAGGAAACGTGCAGCAACCTTTCGCAAAAACCTGATTAAAGATGGTTTCGAGATGTTCCAATTTTCTATCTATATTAGGCACTGTGCAAGTAGAGAGAATGCAGAAACACATTGCCGACGAGTCCGTTCTGCTATTCCTGAAAAGGGCAAAATAGGTTTGATGACAATCACAGACAAACAATTTTCGGCCATGGAGATCATTTGTGGGAAAGGAAGAGAATATTATCAGCCGCCCCTCCAACTTGAGCTTTTTTGAATATATCCTAGCATCTTTTGCGGAATTAACCCTTTTTATCTGGGGTATAGAAATTAAAAAGCCGAGAGAAATCTCGGCTTTTCGGTTACACACAGATGTTTTTTTCTTTCTCTCAATCCCTCTCTATATCCTCTATTACAGGTGATTACGGGGATTCTGCTGTGCGTTGCAACAAAATTACTAAATCTGAAAGCTATTCCCAGTCAGTGTTATTGTAAATTGATATACTTTTGAGCTGTGCGTTGCAACAAAATTACTAAATCTGAAAGCTATTCCCAGTGGGATGGGGTATGAATATCCAGTATTAGTGCTGTGCGTTGCAACAAAATTACTAAATCTGAAAGCTATTCCCAGTAAGACCAGTATACATGGCTGCCATACGAATGCTGTGCGTTGCAACAAAATTACTAAATCTGAAAGCTATTCCCAGTAACCATGACAGAATATCTATAGAGAAATACGCTGTGCGTTGCAACAAAATTACTAAATCTGAAAGCTATTCCCAGTCGGCAATGTTACTGCAAACGGTTGGTGCAGGCTGTGCGTTGCAACAAAATTACTAAATCTGAAAGCTATTCCCAGTAACGAAATGATATTATAACTTGCAACGAGAGCTGTGCGTTGCAACAAAATTACTAAATCTGAAAGCTATTCCCAGTAAGCTTTTGAAATCGTGAATGATAACAGTTGCTGTGCGTTGCAACAAAATTACTAAATCTGAAAGCTATTCCCAGTTCCTTTTGTCCTGTCACTACGATATAATAGGCTGTGCGTTGCAACAAAATTACTAAATCTGAAAGCTATTCCCAGTCGTCAATGCTATTACAAACAGTTGGAGCAGGCTGTGCGTTGCAACAAAATTACTAAATCTGAAAGCTATTCCCAGTATGCAATGGAATGTTTTACTTGAGGCAAACGCTGTGCGTTGCAACAAAATTACTAAATCTGAAAGCTATTCCCAGTACAAAGTTCTCTTACCGACAAATCTATCGGGCTGTGCGTTGCAACAAAATTACTAAATCTGAAAGCTATTCCCAGTGCATACAGTCTTCCGCGAACACGGCGATCTGCTGTGCGTTGCAACAAAATTACTAAATCTGAAAGCTATTCCCAGTTGTCGGGACTTACCGCTTTCGCGACAAAACGCTGTGCGTTGCAACAAAATTACTAAATCTGAAAGCTATTCCCAGTATGGCAGAGACCAGATTTGTAATAAACGACGCTGTGCGTTGCAACAAAATTACTAAATCTGAAAGCTATTCCCAGTACAGCTGATAAACGCGACTCTTTTTTGACGGCTGTGCGTTGCAACAAAATTACTAAATCTGAAAGCTATTCCCAGTATCTCCCTCGACGAGTACTATGAGGGTAACGCTGTGCGTTGCAACAAAATTACTAAATCTGAAAGCTATTCCCAGTACTAAAAAATGAAAGAAATTATCAAGGAAAGCTGTGCGTTGCAACAAAATTACTAAATCTGAAAGCTATTCCCAGTTAGCGTTGTGGTTTATCGTACAGCGTCATAGCTGTGCGTTGCAACAAAATTACTAAATCTGAAAGCTATTCCCAGTAAAAGGCGGCCAAATGGCTGTGCTCCGACAGCTGTGCGTTGCAACAAAATTACTAAATCTGAAAGCTATTCCCAGTATATCTATACTGCTATCTTCTACTATTGTTGCTGTGCGTTGCAACAAAATTACTAAATCTGAAAGCTATTCCCAGCGAAAAAATGGAAAGCACAAAATCCTGAAAATAATAATCTACTCAAAAATCATGCACCAAAAAAGTTTTCAACAACGAAGATGAGTTTGGAATGATTCCAAATAAGCATCTGCGGAGAAAAGAAAAACGAGGCAAAAGTAGCGAGGAAATGGACTTTCACGGACTAAAATACGAATTAAAACAAGCCGGACAACAATCTGTATATAAAGCGTTTTCAATTTGTATATAAATCGTTTTCAATAAATATATAGATCGTAAGTGATTTATATATAAATCGCAGACCCCAAAAAGCCTTTTCCGAAGTCGGAATAAAAGAAGCACCCGCCGAATTCTACGGAGAACTCCGACGGGTGCAGTCCGGATATGTATGTGGTGGGGCCTATGCCAAGATGCTATCCTTTTGCATGTGATTCAATGTAGCTGCACGATTCCGCTCTGCGATCTCGGATCGGATCGAGGGCTGTCGCTGTACCGAGGTATCCGAATAGGAGCCTATTCGGGTTTGATGTCAGGTGATGGGGCGTAGACGGTAGTTTGTCGATGTGTGGCATACTGTATAATAGTCTCTTTTTCAATTTATTGCTCGCCTCCAATACACGGGAAATTCACGGTTCGGAGCAATGCTTTTCGGGAAGACAAAATTAGCCAAATCTTTTTTCTCCCGCCAACGGCCGGTATGCTTGCTCTTGGCTGCAGGTGTGTGAGCAACTGATTACAGATTCGCATAAAGCCAAAAAGTCCGATAAAAAAGATTACCTTTGCACCCGAATAAAGATGGTCAGGTAGCTCAGCTGGATAGAGCAATAGCCTTCTAAGCTATCGGTCCTGGGTTCGAATCCCAGCCTGATCACAGAAAGAAAAAGGGATGCGATAAGCATCCCTTTTTCTTTCTGTGATCGGGCAATAGAGATTCTTCCTTATCTTAGCGCGACTTAAAAAGAGGACAATAGCCTGTCATAGCTTTGTCGTTGCTGCATCGAACAAGAAACACAACACAATGATGAAACGTTTTTTCCTGGCCTTAGGGCTATTACTTCTGTTCGTCCCCATGCTGCAAGCAGGACCGGTGACGCGATCCAAAGCCGAACAAACGGCCAAGAACTTTTTTGCCAAACGGCAATACACAGCCTCTTCATCGGCTCCAAGTATCCGAATGGATTTCGTATATAAGGCTGCTGAAAGAGGGGAGGCTTTATTTTTCATCTTCAATCGAGGAGAAAAAGACGGCTTTGTCCTCGTCTCAGCAGACGACCGTTTTCCCGAAGTAATAGGATATGCCTTCAAAGGGCATTTCGATGCTGCCCGTATGCCGGACAACCTCAGGGGATGGCTCAAAGGTTATGAACGTGAAATGCTTGCCGTAATGGACGGCAAGGCTGATCCGATAGATCCTATCCGTGAAGCCAAGCCCACACGGGACCTGCCATCATCTGTTACCCCTATTTTGGAAACGGGTGAACATGAATCGGATCCGATCTTGTGGGATCAGAGCTATCCATTTAATACCTTGCATCCCCTACTCCCTTCGGGACAACAGGCTTATACCGGTTGTGTCGCCACCGCGATGGGACAAATCATGCGTCATTACAAGTGGCCGGAGAAGGCTTCCGGAGGATATGACTACTACGATGATATGACGGGGACGCATACCCACTACTCCGGCACATTCGGCGATACTTACGACTGGAGCAACATGCCCGGTAGCGTTTCCGTTGATGTCAGCCCCGAAGAGGTCAAAGCACTGAGTACTTTCATGCGCGATGTAAGTTTTTCAGTCAATATGCAATTTGCAAGTTTCGGCAGTGGCACCTATTCTCTGTTCGTCGAGCGTGCTTTGCGTGAGAATTTTCATTACAAGAAATCGCTTCGCTACGTCTATCGTTTCAACACTCCGAGTCCGGAGTGGAAAGCTATCATCCGTAAGGAACTGGCAGAAAACAGGCCTGTGTATTATGCCGGTGCAGACGGATCGATGGGACATGCTTTCGTCTGCGATGGATACGAACCGGACGGAACGTTCCACTTCAACTGGGGATGGGGCGGTATGAGCAACGGTAATTTCTACCTCAACCTACTCAATCCGGGTTCGCTTGGGACAGGTGCAGGCAATGGTGGCTACTCCACTGACCAAGAGGTTATCATAGGAATAGAGCCTGCCAATGATGGCGATCCCGGCATCGTACCGGATCCGACCATCACGCTCTATGGGTTGCAACACAAGATGTCCGAAGAAGCACTTGAGCTGAATGTGAAAATCAAGAACTATTCCACTTATGCCGGGGATGTAAAATTGGCTTACCGCTTGACGCTTCCCGATGGAACGGAAACGATCAACTCAGCCGTCACCGTCCCCATCATCTGGGAAGACATTATCGGAGAAAGCACAGGCAACATAACCATACCACGCAGTCGATTTGCCGAGGGGAAAAATATCATCTCCATACTCTATCGAACAGATGGTATGGCGGATTGGAAAGAACTCAAGCATATACTTATGGGGCTTGTCAATAAGATAGAAGTGACTATGCCTGCCGGAGATGTAGCTTACTCCGTTGCCGATGCCAGGATCGTTCTCAAAGACGGTTCTCTTTCGCACAACCTGAAAGCCTACTCCGACTGTAAGCTCGGTGCCACAGTCTACAACCCGGGTACGGAAGAATTTCGCAGTCGCGTCACCTTTGCCCTCCGCAATACAGAGGAACGGCTCTATTTCCTTGGCAGACGTTTAGTCGAATTGCTCCCGGGAGATGAAGACGGCGAAAAAGTTTCGCTGACAATAACGGGACTCAAAGCTCGTGCAGGACAATACATGCTTGTCTGTACAGGTGATATGGAATCGCTTATGGAAGATGCCTCATGGATCGAGCTGGCTTCCATAGAAGTAGCAGAGAATACGAGTACCCATTCATCGTTGCTGGTGGCCTCCAATCCACAGATCGATCTTCTCACAGTTCATCGGGCCAATCCCGAGACATTGCCGACTTTCAGCATCACGAATGAAGGTGGTGCTACTTTCTCCGGAGAAATCGAAATAGTGGCTATAAAGGCTCATTCGGAAGCTTTCTTCCAAGCGAAAAAAGAACACATGAGTCTTGCCAAAGGAGAAACCCAAGTATTGTCTCCGGAACTGACTGCGGCCTCTTCTCTCTATACAAATGCCGATCTCTTTCCCGATGGTATCTATTACATTGTCATCAGAGAGCAGGGATTTTGGGATCCGATCGATTTGTTTGGGGACTATTACTATCGTATTCGTCTCGTTACGGACCTATCCTCTTCGGACATTGCAGGCAAGGACGCTTCTACTATAGTACTCTATCCCAATCCTGCTCGTGATTATGTCCATGTAGCCATTCCTCCTACATATGCAGGAAGCACACTTCGCATGTTCGATATTCAAGGGCGAATGCAGCTCTCCACGAAGATCGAATCTGCCGATATGCGCCTCGACATCGGACATCTCCCGAAGGGTACCTATATCGTTGTGGTAGAAGACATGGTCGGGAAGCTCTTCATTCGCTGATTTAGTCTGTCAGCAGCAATAACCGACAAGGGCAATACCGGAAGGGAGATCCCCTCAGGCATTGCCCTTGCATCGTTTGTTAGGATACACCAAAGAAAGGAGATAAAGAGTTCGGTTTGCTTCATACTGATGGGATCCTCAATAGCATTTCCGCTTCTTCGCCGATGGCGATATTATATCACGAAGGCTTTTTCTTGTGCAACTCCAGTATTCCCAATACCGTTTATTTAGTATAAATCCGACTTCAAATACCTACAAGTTGGGATTGTTCGTTTTTTGTGAACGTCTCAACTTTGCAGCCGGATAGAACCTAATAACGTAAGATCAGATAATTATGAAAAAAATCATTTTCTCCGCACTCTGTGCATTGCCTTTGATTGTCTCTCTCACTTCTTGTGGAAAAAAGAAAGATGAGCCGAACCAACCCTCCACGCCCGAAGCAGTAACCAAAACCGTAACTATCGATGCTTCGAAATACGAAACGTGGCAGTATTTCTCTTTCTCTAAGGGTGAAGTCGTTAATGTTGCCGACTATAAGAACGATTTGAATTGGGACATGGCCCTCCACCGATATGACGTTCGTCTCAATTGTGGTGAAAGTGGCAAGGGAAAAGGTGGTGCCGTATTCTCCGGTGTGACAGAGATGGATCAGGTCACTACCGTTCCTGCAGAAGGTTATATGGTAGACGTTCTTGGTCGTATTACAGTCAAGTATTCGATGGGACCTGATGGCCATGTGATGGAGCATGAAGATCAGGGCTTCAGTGAAGTGATTAGCGGTAAGAAGAATGCGCAAGGATTTGCTTCTGGTGGCTGGTTGGAATTCTCTCACGGCCCTGCCGGTCCCACTTACAAGCTGAGCAAAAAAGTTTTCTTCGTTCGTGGTGCTGATGGAAATGTTGCCAAGGTGCAGTTCACTGACTATCAGGATGCAGAACTGAAAAAAGGAGTCATCACTTTCACTTATACGTACCCCGTTAAATAAGTTAAGAGGGAAATATGAAAAGTGTAGTAACAAAGCAGGCCCTCATCGGCCTGCTTTTCTTTAGTATAAGTATATACTCCCATGCGGCCAACCCTCCGGCCCAACCCATAGATACCACCGTATGCCGCAACATCGCTCTTGACGATGTGGTTGTAACCGGTAGCCGTACAGTCCGTCTGCTTAAAGATGTGCCTGTCCCCACAAAGGTGTTCAAGGCTAAAGATATAAAAGCTATCGCCCCTTCTTCTTTTATTGACGTACTGCAGTATATCCTTCCCGGGATCGAATTTACCAAGCATGGTTCCAGAGATCAGCTCAATGCTCAGGGCTTTGACGAAAGCTCTATTCTCTTCCTCGTCGATGGCGAATTGATTTCAACGGGATCTACCAGTGGGATAGATTTCGAACGAATCAATCCGGACGACATCGAGCGAATCGAGGTGCTCCGCGGAGCTTCCTCTGCGTTGTACGGATCCAATGCTATCGGAGGTGTTATCAATATCATCACCCGTACAGCCAAGGATCCTTTTCGCGTATCTGCTTCGGCTCGATACGATAGTCGCGACGGACAGAAATACGATGTAGCGGCAGGGGTGAAACGTGGGATCTTCTCCAGTCAAACCGGTGTACAATATAGAGCGGACAAAAGCTATATTTTGGCCGATCAGTTCGAGCAGGAACTGAATGTCGCAGGCAATACGACATGGAATATAAATCAGAAGTTTACAATCACTCCGAAAGAAAACTTATCCTTCAACCTTGCTGGACTGGTGAATCTGCGTAAGCAGCACTGGACGGATAAGATCGACTTTCTGTACAACTCCTACGATGTCAAAGCCGGTGCCAACTGGCGTATCAGCGAGACTTCGGATCTGGACATTTCTTATCACTACGACAAATACAGCCGTGATACCTGTCTGATCAAAACTGAGAACCAAAAGAAACTCCCCATTTTCGATGAGGATATGCACCATTTACGAGCACAATACAATCTCAATCTTGCTGAAGTCCACTTTTTCAATGTGGGTTTGGAGTATATCCATGATAATGTAGCATCGCCCCGTCTTTCCTCTCCGAGCAACCCGGGGGAAAAGTCTGTGAACAACAAAATCCTATACGGACAGTACATATATAAAGTAACCCCCAAACTCGTATTGAGCTATGGAGGACGCTTGGACAAGCACTCCGGATTCGGCTTGCACTATACATCGCGCCTGTCTGCCATGTACAAGTGCAGCCATGTCACCAATCGCTTGTCTTATGCGGAAGGGTATCGTGCCCCTTCTTTGCAGGAAATGTACTTTTTCTTCAATCATGGTGCCTTCTTTATTTACGGCAATCCGAATTTGAAACCGGAGAAGAGCCGCATGCTCTCATACTCGGCAGAAGCTCACTGGAATAAGCTTACACTGATGGGGAACGTCTTCTTCAACCATGTTCGCAATCGGATCGATTTCACCTACAAAGGCACAGATTTGATCTACACCAACGTATCGAAAGAAATGAGAATATTCGGCTTTGAAGGACAAGCCAACGTAGTATTGCCTTACGGCTTTGGTTTTCGAGCTTCGTATTCCTACACTTATGATCGATGGAAGGCGACCGATAAGGCCGGAACTGAGATGAAACTCTCAAACACTCGCCCTCATGCAGCTACTGCCACTCTCTCTTACGGACACAATTTCTCGAAGAATTACAGACTTGCCTCCAACTTCTCCGCGCGCTTCCTTTCCGATCTGAAAACAGGGCGCATGAACTCCGACGAGTTGTTTGAGGAAATAACGTATCCGGGTTACACCATCTGTCGTTTGGATATAGAGAATCATTTCTATCGGAACTATACGCTCCATATCGGTGCGGAGAACCTGTTCGATTATAAACCCAAAGCATTGGCATTCAATTCCCCGACATCACCCGGGCGTATCATATACGGGTTGGTTCGGATCACTTTCTAATACGACTTATTTGCAACAGAAATATAATTCGTTACGATGAAGAAAAAAATAATTTATCTGTTGGTAGCCATCTTATTGGTGGCTATCGGCTTTGCATTTTGGATGTTCCGTCCACAACCCTCGCGTGTGGCATTGGTGAACTTCCCCCAGTTTATGGTGGCACGAATGAGTCTTTCTTCCGATGCACGAAATGTGACAGTAAACGTTGAGGACGACCTCAGCAAACTGAAGAAGTACGATGCGGTACTATGCTTCGGCATGGGTGCAAAATGGAACGAAGACGATCGTGCCCAGATCAAGAGTTTGGAAGAAAAGCAGATCCCCTATATCGTGATGTCTGCCACCAATCCGGAGAACAACCTCTGCTCTATCGATAGCACAAAGGCGGAAGTACTCTCCAAATACTTCAGCTATGGAGGTGGCAAGAACTATAGATCGGGATTCAACTACCTGCGTCAGGAGATTCTGGGAAAATCTCTTCGGGAAGGTAAGATCGAGGCACCGATCGAGTATGCCGGCAACCTCTTCTTCGGCAAGACCGATGAGGATATTTTCGAATCCATGGATACTTATATGCAGTACTATCGTACGCATGGTTATCGCGAGGGTGCTCCGCGCGTAGCACTGCTGATAGGCTTCGGCAATCCCTTCAACTCGAACCGCGAGCATATAGACGAGCTTGTAGCCTCTTTGGAAAAAAGCGGACTCAATGTCTTCCCGTTTTCAGCAGGCAATAAGCGTCTCGAATTCTTGGAACTCATCAATCCCGACCTTCTGATTTATATGCCTCACGGACGTTTGGCAGCAGGCCATTCCACTGAAGCGGAAGCATGGCTGCGCAAGCAAAATGTTCCTATTCTGGCACCTCTTACAATCGGCAATCTTCGAGAGACTTGGTTGGAAGACAAGCAAGGTATGGTAGGCGGCTTCTTGGCACAGAGCGTATCGACTCCCGAGTTGGACGGTGCCATGGTTCCCTTTGCATTGGTTGCTCTCGAAAAAGATGCCAAGACAGGATTACAACTCTTCAGAACCATCCCCGGACGACTGGAGGTATTCACCAGTCTGGTGAACAAATACATCGTCCTAAAGAACAAACCCAACAAGGAGAAGCGCGTTGCCATCTACTATTTCAAGGGACCGGGACAAAACAGCCTCGTAGCACAAGGAATAGAGACCCTGCCTTCTATCTATAATGTATTGCGCAAGATGCAGAGCGAAGGCTATGACCTCACCGGATTGCCCACCGATGAAGCTGCTTTCGAAAAGATTATCATGACGCAAGGAGCTATTTTCAATAGCTATGCCGAGGGCAATCTGGCACGCTTTACCGAAAGCGGCTATCCGGCATTCGTACCCACAAGTGATTTGAAGCAATGGATGCAAGAAGTCCTTACATCGAATCAAATCCAGCTTCTGCAAGAACGCTACGGAGAAGCTCCCGGAGAATACTATTCGATGGAGCAAAACGGAGTGGGCGGCATCGGTGTAACCCGTGTACAGTTTGGCAATGTCGTTCTTTTGCCTCAGCCCGTACAAGGTGGAGGAGCCAATGACTTCAAAGCCGTACACGGCTCTAATCCGGTACCTCCTTACGCCTATGTAGCCTCATATCTGTGGACACAGAAAGCATTCAAAGCAGATGTGATGATGCACTTCGGTACGCATGGCAGCCTTGAGTTTATCCCCGGCAAGCAGATTGCTCTCTCTTCTGAGGATTGGACAGACCGCCTCGTCAATGACCTGCCCCATATCTACTACTACACCATCGCCAATATCGGTGAAGGAATGATCGCCAAGCGCAGAAGCTATGCCGGTACGGTATCTTATTTGGCTCCTCCTTTCATCGAAACGCGCATGAGGGGTCAAGTAAGCGAGTTCCTCAGCTTGACCGATAAATATCTGGAGCAGGACAACGATGATAAAGCCCTGTCTCTCCGCATCAAGGCCTTGGCCGTGAAGAACGGCTACCATCGCGATCTGAAGCTCGACTCCATCCTCGACAAACCTTATACACGTGAGCAAATCGTCTCTCTTTCCGACTTTGCCGAAGAACTTGCTGTCAGCAAGATCCCGGGTGGTATGTACAAGACAGGCGTTATGTTCCCGGAAGAAAAGATCCGTTCTTCCGTGAAGCATATTGCTACGGATCCTATTGCTTATGCTTTGGCTGCTATCGACCGTCAGCGTGGACGCTACACGCAGGAGCAGCAGGATAGCGAACGATTCTTCACCAACCATTATCGTCGTCCTGCCGAGGCTCTGGTGGAGCGTTACCTGGGACGCGAGACGGTGGATGTGAATGCAGCATTGACTACGCTGGGTGTACTGTCCAGTGAAATTGCCCAATCCGAAGCCGTAGTCCGCTCTGCAGAGGATAAAGCATCTTCCATGCGCGAGCAAATGATGGCTGCATCCGGCGGCCGTATGCCTACATCGGCCGAGATGGCGATGATGAGGAAGATGGGCGAGCAGATGAGAGCAAACGGAGGTTCCGGACCCGACTCGGCACAGATAGCTGCCATGAAAGCCATGGCTGCTAAGATGAAAGCAAATGGAGGAAAGGAACCCGACTCGGCTCAAATCGCTGCCATGAAAGCGATGGCCGCTAAGATGAAGAGCGATGGAGCACAGCACGCTATGCCTTCTCACGGCAAGGATTCTATGCAAGCGGCACATTCGGAAAAGGCAAAAGCCATGATGCCCGATAAGTCGAAAGCCAAGCAACCGGCCATGGCGAATCAGCCGTCACGAGAACTTACGGCCAAAGATAAAGCCATGGCAGCAAGCATCAGCGAACTCAAGCATGCCATTGCCCAAATACCTTTCTACTATAAGGCACTCAAAAACAGCCCACAGCTGGAGCTGACCTCTATGATGAACGCCCTCGCCGGCGGTTATACGGCACCCTCGCCGGGTGGCGACTATATCGCCAATCCGGAGACACTTCCTACCGGAAGAAACCTTTTCTCCATCAATGCCGAAGCCACGCCATCAGCAGCTGCATGGGAAAAAGGAAAGAAGATGGCAGAGGACATGCTGGCCGACTATGCTCGCCGTCACAATGGCGAACTTCCTACGAAAGTCAGCTTTACGCTATGGAGCAGTAGCTTCATCGAAAGCGAAGGTGCTACCATAGCCGAAATACTCTATCTGCTCGGAACGGAGCCCGTACGCGATCCGATGGGACGTGTGCAGGACATCCGACTGATACCGATCGAAAAGCTCGGCCGCAAACGCATCGACGTGGTAGTACAAACATCCGGACAGCTTCGCGATTTGGCAGCTTCTCGCCTGTTCCTTATCCAAAAGGCTGTGGATCTGGCTGCTGCCCAAAAGTCCGAGAGCGACAACGAAGTTGCTCGCGGTGCAGTGGACGCGGAGAAAGTATTGCTCGGCAAGGGCCTTTCTCCGGCTGATGCACGTATGCTGGCTACGCAGCGTGTATTCGGTGGCGTGAACGGCAACTACGGTACCGGCATCCAATCCATGGTCGAAAGCGGTGATCGCTGGGAAACCGAAAAAGAGATTGCAGATGTTTACCTCAACAACATGGGCGCAATCTACGGTATGCAAGGTCGCTGGGGAGATTTCCAGCAAGGTATGTTCGAAGCAGCTTTGCAGAATGTGGATGCCGTGGTACAACCTCGCCAGAGCAATACGTGGGGAGCCTTGAGCCTCGACCACGTCTATGAATTCATGGGTGGCCTCACGCTCTCTGTCCGCCAAGTGACGGGCAAAGATCCGGAAGCATACTTCAACGACCTGCGCAATCGTCACAAGACGCGCGTGCAAGAACTGAAACAAGCCATCGGCGTCGAAGCCAGAACCACGATCCTCAATCCTACCTATATCCAAGAGCAGCTCAAAGAGGGACAGAATGCCGCCAACGGAATTGCCGAAACGATCCGCAATACCTATGGCTGGAATGTCATGAAGCCTTCGGCCATCGACAAAGAATTGTGGGATGACATCTACGCTACTTATGTGAAAGATGAGAAGAATCTGGGCGTCCACGAATTTTTCCGCGAAAACAACCCTGCCGCTTTGCAGGAGTTCACTGCCGTAATGATGGAGACCGCACGCAAGGGGATGTGGAAAGCTACACCCGAACAGCTGAAAGCTATTGCCGAATTGCATGCCAAATCCGTGGCTGAATTCGGAGCCGGCTGTAGCGGATTCGTTTGCGACAATGCCAAGCTGCGCAGCTTCATCGGCGAACGCCTCGATGCAAGTGACAAGAAAGCCTACGAAGAGAAGGTAGCCGATGCTCGCGAAGTATCGATCAAGGATGCCAAGAAGGGACAGCGACTCAAGAAAGAGACTCGCTCAAGTGAGGATACCTCCAGCCCTGTCACCTCTTACCTGCTGCCTGCAGGAGTAGCCCTCGTGGTGATAATCCTGATACTCTTCCTCATTGCCAAGCGCAGAAAAGGAAAAGAATGAGAGAAGTCCTGCTGACCATAGCCTTATTGGCTACGCTCAAGTATCTGTTCGAGGAGGGAGTACATAGTTCCCTCCTCGTCCGATGCTTGCATGCGGCGACCTACGCGGCTTTCATCGCACTCGTACACGGACTGACGCAACACGTCAGCCGGATGGAGGTCGAAACCCTCCTGTACTCGCCCGAAGCCCTGCGCAATGTCTCTCTGGCCGTCATGGTGGATCTACTGTATGTCGTATATATATGTACGCACCGTCCCTCCTCCTTCCGCCTGTACCGAACGTGGGTGCGCCATCTGCCTCCGCTCCTGTTCTTCCCCACCCTCTTCTATCTGCGTCTGAGTCTGTTCTATGTCCTGCCGGGCTATTCGTTCGTTGGAGTTTCCATCGTGATGGCCCTCATCGTGGCAGCTCTGAGCATAACGGCTCCCTATCTGTGGAGAGCACTCGGACTCAAACGGGAGGCCTTGCGGGAACCGCTTGTTCTGCTTTCGCTCTGCACCTTTGTCTTCGTCATTGCTGCCGGAGTGTTGCACCCCGACTCCGCAGTGCGAACAGCCGGTATCACTACCGACTGGTGGCAGGCACTCTATCTCTTCCTGATCGTCTTGGCCGGAGCCTCAATCGGCTATTTGGCCCCTCGCCTGTGGGCTGTAATCAGAAGAAAAAACAACCGAAAAAAATAATCATCGAATCGGACCGGATCCTCATCCCACGCCGAACCACTCACTAACAATACTTTCCCAATGAACTTCTTGTCCAACGTCATGTTTTGGGTCTCCAACGGCCTGTTGGTACCGGTAGTCGCCGGACTCATCTATCTTTTCATCAAATCTCTTCTCCTCCTCGGCACCCTCTTCGGCACATGGCAGAGCTACCGCCGCCGGCAGGAGACCTTCGCCCGCATCATCGAAAACAAAGCCGGCCTCGACACCGAAGCCCTCAGAGCCGAAGCAGCCAAACGCCCCCACGCCCCGTTCGAAAATGTGCTGGCCGAAGTCCTCGATGCAGATCCCGCCCGTCGCAATCTGCTCATCGGCCGGTACGAACTCTCTCGTGAGCAGCGTCTGAGTTCGGCCAAAGTACTCACCAAGTTCGGCCCCATACTCGGTCTGATGGGAACGCTTATCCCGATGGGTCCGGCCCTTGTCGGACTCTCCACGGGCGACATCGGACAGATGGCCTACAATATGCAAGTAGCCTTTGCCACCACGGTCATCGGTATGTTTGCCTCGGCTGTAGGGTACATAGCCCTGCACATCGTGCGCACTTACAACCGGAACGACCTCGTTTGGCTCGATTACATCAACGAAAAACTCTCCTGATCGCCATGTCCAGAAGACGCTTCCACGAAGAAGACACGGATCCCTCCTCACTCGTATCCAACCTCTTCGACGTAGCCATGGTCTTTGCCGTGGCTCTGATGGTTGCCCTCGTCACCAAATTCAACATGACCGAAGTCTTCAGCAAGGAAGACTACACGATCGTTAAGAATCCCGGCAAGGACAACATGGAAATCCTGATCAAGAAAGGCGATAAGGTGGAGAAGTACACCCCGTCCGACGAATCCTCCGATGGAGCCGGCAGCAAAGGCAAGCGCGTAGGTGTAGCTTACCAGCTGGAAAGCGGCGAAATCATCTACGTGCCGGAAGACTAAGACGGAGAAACCGGCTATTATCATCCGACCTCAAGCCCAAAAGCTCTTTTTTCTATTTCCTCCGGCCCTGCGAAAGCACTTTTTGCAGGGCCGGTTTTTTATATCAAACGCCGTAGACAAAATAACTAGTCGTCCCTTAAAATTCTTTTTAATCTCTGATATTCACCAAATTAGTTTGCGAATATCTTTGCTAAATCTGCAAGTTTTCTTATCTTCATAGCAGAAAACTTGCAGATTTTATGATTAAAAAGCCCTATAATACCC